>JAHFDQ010000195.1 GCA_023248915.1 Archangiaceae bacterium
GATGCCGTAGGTCGGCACCGGTTCGAGGGTGCGCAGGTAGCCGGCGCGCAGGTTCGAGGTGTCGCTCATCAGGTAGGCGACCTCGAGGTGGCTGATCACCGTCTTGGCCTTCACCACCCCGAAGTCTTGCGCCCAGCCTGCCTTGACCACCGCCGAGATCTTCGGCGACACCAGGCCCGAGAGGCCGACGGTCGCGTGCAACAGGAGCGGCGACTTGTTCGACGAGGGATCGGCGTAGGACCGGGTGTCGAAGCTGGAGTCGAACACCACCGCCGTCTTCGGCAGGAAGCGCCAGCGCGCGTCGAGCTCGGCGCGCAGGTTGTTGTAGGCCATTCCCGCCAGGGCGTTCGTGCTGCAGGAGGGGTCGGTGCCGCAACCGGGCACCGCCAACGTGGACCAGGGCTGGAAGATTTCCATGCTCCACGCCCCCTTCGGGCTGACCTCCAGGGCGCCTCCGCCGGGGCGAATGGGCACGGCGGCCCGAAGCGTGTTGGCGAAGGACAGCACTCCGACTCCGAGCGCGGCGTTCGAGGTGCGGTCCGACCGGCTGAGGTGGTCGCCCAGGTCGAACGAAATCTGCCCCGCGGGGTTGAAGTTAGCGTCGAAGTCCACCGCCGACTCGAAGTGCGACAGGGCCTGCGAGCCCGCCGACAACAGACCCATGTAGTAGACGTACTCGACGTTGCCGTCGAAGTTCACCGCCACCGTCTGAGAGGGCAACTCGAGCTTCAGCCCGGGGCGGAAGTGGGTGATGGCCTCGGACCCCAGGACGGTGCCGCCGCCGGCGACGGGGAAAAACCCGGCCGCCGAGTCCATGCCCAGGTCGAGGTCGAAGTACGGGTGCACCCGGCCGTCGCCGACCTTGATGCCGTTGGCGCTGGAGGCCTGACCCAGCGCGGTCGCCGAGAGACAAATCGCGGCGACGGCGCAGAGCGAAGCGCAGCACTTCTGTCCAGCCGTCCGCATGTTCACGCAGAACGCGCCCGGCGGCGCGCTTTTCCGGTTCCCCTCGGGCAATTCGATGACGCTATGGCCTTGAGTTCATAACACGGCAACCCCGCCAAACCACATGATTTGTCCCCATTTACAGGGTGGGGCTGGCCGGCGGAGGCCTCGAAAAAATGATGTGCGGCAGCTGCGGGATGCTCGGGTCTCCCGCGGGCAGGTCGTCCGGCACTTCCACCTCGACCGTGAGGTTCTCGTCGGTGCGGAAGGCGAGCTGGCCGATGCACTCTTCGGACTCGGCGCGCAGCTGCTCGATCTTCCCCTTCGCGATCGTGACCTTGGTGAACTCGTGGTTCGACGCCGACGACTCGCGCTTGGCCACCGCTTCCTGCAGCGCGACGTCCGACTGCTCGGAGATTCGGAGCAGGCCCTTGACCTGGGTCAGTTTCTCGTTCACGCAGTTCAGCTTCACGACGTCTTTGGTGTTGCGCGCCTCTTCCAGCTTGCCGAGCACGTCCTTCAACACCTGGCCCATGCGCTTCAGGGCCTCGCTGCTGATGCGCAGCTTCTCGGGGTCGGGCACGTCGGAAGCCTTCTCGGAATTGACCGCCGCGGGAGGCGGGGCCGCTGCGTCTTGGGCCCTCGCAGCGCCCACGAAAAGCAACGCTAGAAGGATGCCGCTCCGCATTGGCTCTCCCAACTTCAAACCCCGGCCCTTACAGGAAGTTTTCCGACGACGGGACACTTTATGGGTGGCCGCCGAGGGGTGTCAACGCGGCGAAAAACCTACAGCCTGCCCGCCAGCCGGGTATTCGCGTCGCGCAGGCGCGAAGACAGCACGCGGGCGATGTTGATGACCACGAAGGTGAACCCGTCGCGGTGCTGCTTTCGAAAGGTGGTCAAATTCTCGGCGGTTAGGTGAAGTAGCTCGGCGTCCGAGCGAGCTCGCACCGTCGCCGACCGGTATTCCTTGTCGATGAGGCTCATCTCGCCAAAGAACTCGGGAACGCCCAGTACGGCGATCACCTTCTGCTCGCCCGCCGCGTTGCGCCGGACGACTTCGACCTCTCCCGAGCCAATCACGTAGAGGCTGTCGCCCAGCTCGCCCTCTTCGAAGACCACCTGCCCCGACGAGAAGCGCCTCGGGCGAGACAGCTCGGACACGTACTCGAGCTCCTGGTTCGAGAGCATCTCGAACAAGGGTGACGATGAAAGGACTCCCAGCTTCTCCATGGACTTGGTTCCCCTCGCTCAGGCGCCTGCCGACCGGATTTCACCTTTGCGGCCGGTCAGGAAGTACTCCTCGAAACGGCGGTCGCCTTCCTCGCTCGACGGCGCTTCGTCCCGCGCCGGCTCGAGGAAGGACACCCCGCGCTGGCGTTCGACAGAGTAGATGGACAGGGGCTTGACCTCGACGTTGTAGCTGTCGGCATCCTCGACCAGGGGAATGCAGAACGCCAACTTCTGGTTGCCCTTCTGGCGGAAGTACAGGAAGTCGGCCCCGGCCGCGCAGCCGAACCGTTCCTTCGCCTGGTCGAGCAGGCCCTTTGTCTTCGCCTGCGCCGCGGCCACCGCTTCCTGTGCCTTGTCGGCGTCGGCCCGCAAGGCCTTGCTCTTCTGCTTGCGCTCCTCGGCGAGCGCGAACAGCGCCTCGGCTTCCTTACGCACCTTCTTGCCCCGGCCGCGCTGCTCGGCGACCAGCAGGCTCACCTCGGCGCTCTTCGCCCAGATGCGCTCGACCTCGTCCCACAGCCGGTTCTTCCGCGCCGTCTCGCGCTCGTAGTCCGCCGCGGCGGCGCGCTGCGCCCGTTCGGCCGTCTTGCTTTCCGTCTCGGTGCGCTTCGTCGGCTGCTTGACGTGGGCCTCGCGGCTCTCTTCGAGCACCTTGTCCGACGCGCCCAGCTTGTACCAGAGGTCGGAGACCTTGAAGCGCTGCTCCTCGAACTCGGCGATCACCCGGAACGACCGGTTCTCGAGCTCGGTCGCCTCGAACACCATGCTGGCCGCGCCGTCTTCGGCCTCGCCGGCCCGGTACAGGGTGTCGATGGCGTTCTTCTGCGTCAGCTCGGCGCGAAACTCCATCAGCGACGTCTGGGCCAACAGCTCGTCGTACCGTTCTTGCGCGGCCGCCGACGCCTGCCGCGCGGCGACCAGCTCGCCCCACCACTCCAAAAATTCCGGGTGGGACAGGAGAGACCGCACTTCGGAAAGACGCTTCGGCTTCATGGGCTCTTTATGCCACGGATGGCGAGCCGCGGGATCGATTTCGAGCGCCGCCGCGCCCGCCGCCGTCAGGAGGCCGGGGTGAAGACGAACGGGTAGGCGACGGTGACGTCGCTCGCGGGCTTGAAGGGGAAGACCCAGGTGCGGATGACGGTGCGGATGCACGACGCCACCGCGTCGTTGGCGAGGGTGTTCTCTTCAATCTCGATCTCGGCCGACCGCCCCGCCGGCGTGATGGCGAAGCGCACCACCACCTTGCCCTTCAAGGACGGGTTGCGCTTGAGCTCGCGCTCGTAGCAGTTCTGAATGGCCATCATGCGCTGCTTGACGTAGCGGGCCAGGGCCTGCCGGTCTACGTCGGCGCTGTCGACTTCGGGGGCGGCGTCCTGCACCCGGCCCGAGATCTTCACCTCGGCCTTGGTGCCCAGGTTGACGTTGCCGCCGCCGCTGGTGCCCAGGTCGCCGATGCTCGCCGTCGACCCCGAACCGCCGCCCTTGGGGCCGCCGGCTCCGACCGAGTCGGCGGTGGCCACGCCCACGCCGCCGGCTCCGGCCAGCGCGCCGGCGATGTCGGCCGACCCGGTGCCCGACCCCAGCACGTCTTCGAACGCCCCGGCTCCGCCGCCGCCGGCCGCGCCCAGAATTTTCAGCAACCCCTTCGACGACACCGTCTTGGCCACCGCGGCCTTGTGCGCGGCCGCGTCGACCGGGGCCGCGTTCTTGGCGTCCTTCGAGTCGTCCTTCTTGGCGTCTTTCTTGTCGTCCTTCTTCTCGTCGGTGCCCGTCTTGGCTGCTTCTTGCTGCTTGGGCGGGTCGATCTTCACCGGCATCATCACCTTGGCGAAGCGGTCGGGCAGCTCGTCGAGCGAAAGCTCGCGTTCCTCGGGCATCGGCTGGCAGGCGATGAAGGTCGCCCCCGAGAAGTGGAAAAAGAGCGACGCCGACAGGATGACGAAGAACACCTGGTCCATCGACTGCCAGACCGAGCCGCGAATGGTCGGCGGCAGCTCGGGCTTCGCAGGTTCGGGCGGCGGGTTGACGAACTGGAAGAGCAGGGTGACTTCGCCGAGCGAGACCTTGCCCTTGGCGGTGTCGTTCAGGGGCAGCACGAAGACGTTGCCGCGCTTCTTGGCCAGGCCCTGAGACCGCAGCGAAGCGAAGTCGACGTCGGCGCTGCCCAGCCGCACCCGCCCGTCCATGGCCTCGGTGAAGCCGAGCGAGTATTGGCCGTTCTTGAGCTCGAAGACCGAGAACGAGGAAGGCAAGTTCGAGGCGGGGACGACGAAGGTGTTGCGCGCGTCCTGGCCGATGGTGACGTCACCCTTCTTCTTCAGGTGTCGCTCTTCGATGATCTTGCCGCCCTGGATGATGCCGACGCGCAGGATTTTGTGTGTGGGTGCGGCGACCATGTCTTCCTTCTGACTCCGTTGCCCGGGGCCGGGTTCCAAACGCTAGAAAGGGTCTTTCTCGATCGACTTTTCCACCTTGGGCACGAAGCTCTCGGCCCGGTTCAGCTCGTCGAAGATGAGGTTCGACCGCTGCAAGATGTAGAAGGCCTGCGGCTTCTGGATTCGGCCCTCGACGGTGATGGCGTCGAGCCTAATCACCTTCTTCTTCTTGGCCGGCGCGGCCTGGCCGAAGGCCGTGGCCCCCGCCAGCACCACCCCCAACGCCAAGAGCTTCCACATGCGGTGCGCCTTTCGCCTACTTCTCGTCTTCCCCCAGCTTACCGGACGAAGGGGGGGGCTTGGGAGTTTCGTCGTCGTCGCCCAGCTTCGAGGCAGGCGCTACGGCGCCCCCCTTCTTGGCCGCCGCTTCCTGGGCCTTCTTGTCGGCGGCGGCCTTCTTCTTGGCTTCGGCGTCGGCCTTGGCCTTGTCGGCGGCCTCGACGGCGGCCTTCTTGTCGGCCTTCACCTTCTCGGCTGCGTCGCGCTTGGCGGCGGCGGCGGCCTCGACGGCGGCCTTCTTGTCGGCCTTCACCTTGTCGGCCGCCTCACGCTTGGCGGCGGCTTCGGCCTCGGCGGCGGACTTCTTTTCGGCCGCGGCCTGCGCCTTGGCCGCGCTTTCCGCGTCGGCGGCGGCCTTCTTCTCGGCGGCCACCTTGGCCTCGGCGTCCTTCTTGGCCTTGTCGGCGGAGTCCTCGGCGGCCTTCTTCTCGGCGGCGACGCGGTCTTCTTCGGCCTTCTTCTTCTCGGAAGCCTCGCGCTCGACCCGCTTCAGGGCGTCCTTCTTTTCGCGCTCCTTGCGGCGCTCTTCCTTCTCGATGCCCTTGTTGGCGTCCTTCAGGTACTGGTCCACCCGCTCGTCCCGGCCGCCCTTGTCCCGGTACTGCTCGAAGTACGAGATGGCGGTCTTCAGCCGTTCGATGTTGTCGACGTTGGGCAACTCTGAATCGAGGTGAAGAATGGCGAGGTTGAAGTAGGTCTCGTTCAGGGCGGGCTTCAGGCGCAGCACCTGCCGGTACTGCGAGATGGCCTTGGCCAATTCTTGCTTGCCCCGGTAGGCGTTGCCCAGGTTCAGCCGGGCGGCGACGAAGTCGGGCGCGGCGTTCACCGCTCCTTCGAGCTCGTGCACCGCGTTCTCGAAGTCTTGCGACTCGTTCAGAAGGGCCCCGTAGTTGTTCTTCGCCTCGGCGAAGTCGGGCCGCAGCGTGGCCGCCTGCCGGAAGGCCTCGAGGGCAGCCGGCTTGGCCTTCAGCGCGAGGAACACCAGCCCGAGCGCGTTCTGGGTGCCCGCGTCGTTCGAGTCGATGGCGCGGGCATTCTCGAGCACCATCTTCGCCAGCTCGTTCTTGCCCTCGCGGAAGTAGACCTGGGCGAGCAGCTGCATCGCCCGCACGTTGCGCTCGTCGGCCTTCAGCACCTTCTTGGCCTCGCCCGCAGCGGGCTCGTACTTGCCCTGGTAGATGAGCGCGTAGACTAGGGCGGTGCGCAGGCCCAGCGCTGCGGGGTGCTCGAGAATGCCGGCGCGAAGCTCGCCTTCGATTTGACTGGCGCGGCCCGCGCGGCAGTTCAGCCGGGTGCGGTAGTCCCACGCCAGTTCCTGGTCGGGGCGCAGCACCAGGGCCTTCTTGTAGGCGATCTCGGCCTGGTCGGGCAGGGCCTGGCGCTCGTAGAGCACGCCCAGGTTGGTCCACCCGTAGTCGAGCTGGCCGTTGCGGCCGACCACGTCCTTGAGCTCGCGCTCGGCGGTCAGCACGTCGCCCTTGTTCGACGCCTCGAGCGCCCGCTGGAACGCCGAAAGAATCGCCCCGTCGGTGACCTCGCGCGGGGGCGGCGGCACCTCGGCCGGACTCGCGGTCACCGTCGAGTCGGGCGCCGGGACCGGCTTCACCACCGTCGCCCCGCCCGCGGCGGGCTGGCCTTCCGCGGCCGCGGCTTCCTTCGGGGGAGGCGCCGAGTAGGGGACCTCGGGGGTCTCGGCCTTCGACCGCTCGACAGGCCCTTCCTTGAGCACCGGCTGCGGCGGCGCCGTGGCGCAGCCGGCCGCGACCAGCCACGCCCCCGCCAGCCAACCTGCGCGCGCGCGGGTCACTTCTCGTCCCCCTGACCTTGGAGCTTCTGCGGCGCCGCCGCCTGGCGCACCGGCCCCTCGAGGCTCTGGACCAACCCCTCGGGGTAGAGCGAGTCGGGCGCCATGATCAGCTTCGGCTCTTTGAGGACGGGGAAGTCCTTGGGCCGGAAACGGTTCAGCGACTCGAGCGTGCGCTTGGTCCACTCGTTCGAGATGTGGCTCTTGCGCGCCTCGGCCACGGTCGCGGTGTAGCTCTCGACCGCCTTGTCCTCGAGCACGGTGGTCTGCTGGGCCAGCGCGTCCTGGTAGATGACCACCGCTTCCTCTCCGAGGCGCTTGACCTCGGGGGGCACCGGCGTCTCGATGATCGTCTGGGCGAAGCGTTCGAGCGCGAAGCCGCGCCGGTAGAGGGCGGCCAGCGTCCATTCCAGGTCCTTGTACTTGAAGACCTCGGCGTAGACCTCGTTCACCTTCTTCACCGCGTTGCGCTTGGCGGTGAAGGAATTCTCGAGCGTCTTCTTCGAGCCGCCGATCTTCAGGCGGTCGAAGTCCTTGAACTCGTACTCGGACAGCTGGAAGCGGGCCTCGGCGGCCGCCTTGGCCGCGGCGGCGTGGTCGGCGGGCTTCAGCCCCTTCTTGTCGAAGTCGTCGGCGGCGGACTTGAAGGCGGCCTTGGCCTCGGCGTCGCGGTTCAGCTTCTGCCACGACTCGGCGATGCGCTTCTTGGCGTCGATGACCAGGTCCACCTGCGCCGGCTTGGACGAGAACTTCGACACGAACTCGGTGAGCGCCTTGATCTCCTTCGGGTAGTCCTTCTGCTTCTCGTAGATGAGCGCGCCCCGGAACTGGTTCTTCGGGGCGTCGTCGGCGTTGGGGAAGAGGTCCACCAGCCTGAGGAAGGCCGACGCCGCCTCTTCGTAGCGCTGCTGGCCTTCGAGCAGCCGGGCGGTGTTGAAGAGCGCCGCCTCGCGGTCCTTCGACTGCGGGTAGTCCTTCACCAGGCGCTGGTAGCTGACCACCGCCTTGTCGAAGTCGTAGCTGCTCTCGGCGTTGACCGCGACGCGGAAGAGGGCCGAGTCGGCCAGCTTCGAGTTCGGGTATTCCTTGAAGATGCGCTCGTACAGCTTCAGGGCCGAGTCGAACCGGCGCGTGTTCTCGTAGGCCACCGCGGCGTTGTTCAACGCCTTGTCGGCGAACTCGTGCTTGGGTTCTTCGTCGACCAGCGCGATGTACTTCTTCGCGGCGGTGTCGTACTCGCCCTTGGCGAAGAGCTCTTCGGCCAGCTTGAACCGCCCGGCGAGCTTGAACTTGGTCAGGTCTTTGTACAGGTCGCTCTTCGGGTCGATGACGTCCTTGTTCTGCTGCAACCGGGCGGACATCTCTTCGACGGCCTTCCAGTCCTTGGTCGTCAGGTAGGACTCGACGATGAGGTTGGTGGCGTACTTGGCGACCTCGGTGGTCGGGTAGTTCTTGATGATCTCCTCGAAGCGCTTGCGAGCCTCGGGGAAGTCGTTGTGCGCGAAGTACAGCTCGGCGGTCTTGTAGGCGATGCCCGGCGACTTCTCGTCGGGCTTGACCCGGGCCAGGTAGGCGTCTGACGCGGCGATGAGCGCGGCCTCGGTGGGCGCGAGCGGAATGAGTGTAATCGGCTGGCCCTCGGGCCGGTCGCTGGACTTCAGCGCCTTCAGCTCGGGAATCGCCTTCGACTTGATCTCGATGTCGAGCTGCTTCTGCCACGCCAGCACCGCCGAGAAGGCCGACTCGGCCTGGTACTTGATGTCCTGCGACGAGTCGCGCACCGCGGTGTAGGCCTTGGCCGCCTCGACGAACTGGAACGAGTTGTACAGGCACTCGGCCTCGTAGAACTGCATCTCGTAGGCGCTCTTCGACCGGGGGAAGCGGTTCAGGTAGGTCGAGTAGGCGCGCGCGGCCACCTCGAACGCCGACCGGGCCTGCTCGAACTTGCCGTCCTTCTTGAACACCAGGGCCTGCTGGTGGTGGTAGATGGCGCTCGAGTACAGGCTCTTCTCGGCCAATTCCTGGGCGGCGGCGAGCAGGTCGGGGTCGCGCTTGTACTTCTCGTGCCAGGCGCTGCCCGGGCCGAACATGTTGGCCAGCTTGGCCGACTCGTTGAAGGCCTCTTCGAGCTTCCGG
This sequence comes from Archangiaceae bacterium, assembly GCA_023248915.1. Lineage (GTDB taxonomy): Bacteria > Myxococcota > Myxococcia > Myxococcales > Myxococcaceae > JAHFDQ01. Next base: position 8,836 of record JAHFDQ010000195.1, read on the forward strand.
TCGCGCTCGAACGCCTGGACGATGCGCTGCTGAATCTGCGGAGCGTCCTTCGCCACCGGGTCTTTCAGCAGCACCAGCCGGTAGGCCTCGATGGCGTCGCCGTGCTTGGTCTGGTCGAAGAAGACGTTGCCCATGCGCCGGTAGATGTCGGCCTCGTAGGGCCGGCCCCCCAGCTTCTGGAACTTCTCCTGCGCCTTGGCCAAGGAACCCCACTTCTCGTCGGCGAAGCTGATGGCGGTGTACTGCAGGGCCTCGTTTCGCAGGTCGCCGCCGACCACCTCTTCGCCTTTTTCCTTGGCCTTCTGCTCGTAGTAGTCGGTCAGGGCGAGGAAGCGGTCCACCGCGTCCTCGAAGCGGTCCATGCGGTAGTAGACCCAGCCCAGCTTGTAGAGCGCCTTGTCGTAGAGGCTGTGGGTGGTTTCCAGAATCGCGTGCTCGTACGCGTCGGCCGATTTGGCCAGGGCGTCGGACTCGTTGTAGGCGTCGAAGTAGTACTCGCCGATGCGCACCCAGGCCTCGGTGGTGAACTTCGACTTCGGGTACCGGGCGATGAGCTGCTGGTAGGCCTCGCGGCTCTTGTCGAACTCGTTCTGCTTCTCGAGGCAGTAGCCCAAGAGGTAGTAGGCGCCGTCGTTCAGGCGGTACCTGGGGAAGGCGCCGATTAGACGCCGGTACAGGGCGATGCTCTTCGAGAAGTCCACCGCCGGCTCGGGCGGCGCGGTCTGGCCCTTGTCGGGGTCGAGCTTCTTCAGCCGGTCTTCGTACTCGCGCATGGCGACGATGTGGTCGTCCGACGACCGCTCGTAGTACAGCTCGGCCAGGCGGAAGAGGGCGTCGGGGGTGAACTTCGGGTCGTCCGGGTACCGCTGGAGGAATTCCTCGAACTGGGCGATGGCGTCGAGCCGTTCTTTGCGCTCGATGACTTCCAGGTCGCGGATGGCCTTCTCGTAGCTGTTGGCCAGCCCGTTGCGCTTCTCTTCGTACTTCTTCTCGACCAGCAGCTGCACTTCCTTCCGGAAGTCCTTCGACTCGGTCTCGTAGGCCTCGATGGCGCCCGAGATCTCTTGGTACAGCTTTTCGTCTTCGGGGGTCTGCCCCATGCCCTCGAAGTACCGGGTCTGCTTCTTCTCG
>JAHFDQ010000196.1 GCA_023248915.1 Archangiaceae bacterium
GGGCGGGGGCTCCGAGCGAAGAAGCCACCCAGCCCTGAGTCGCGACGTTGGGCGTTGAAAGGCGTGGACGCGGGCGATACAAGCGGCCTCGTCCATGAGCTCAGACGGCAGGCCACCGCCCCGGTACAAGCGCGTACTCCTGAAGCTCTCGGGCGAAGCGTTGATGGGCGAGGGCAAGTACGGCATTCACCCGCCCACCCTGAAGAGCATCGCCGCCGAGGTCAAAGAGGTGGTCGCCTCGGGGGTGCAGTTGGCCATCGTCATCGGCGGCGGCAACATCTTCCGCGGGGTGGCCGGGTCGACCGAGGGCATGGACCGCGCCAGCGCCGACTACATGGGCATGCTGGCCACCTGCATCAACTCGATGGCCCTGCAGGACGCGCTCGAGAAGCAGGGCGTCTTCACCCGGGTTCAGTCGGCCATCAAGATGGAACAGATCGCCGAGCCCTACATTCGCCGCCGCGCGGTGCGCCACCTCGAGAAGGGCAGGGTGGTCATATTCGCCGCGGGCACCGGCAACCCCTACTTCACCACCGACACCGCCGCCTCGCTGCGGGCGATGGAAATCAACGCCGAGGCGATTCTGAAGGCGACCAAGGTCGACGGCGTCTACAGCGCCGACCCGAAGAAGGACTCGTCGGCGCGAAGGTACAAGAGCATCAACTACATGGACGTGCTTAAGCTGAACCTGAGCGTCATGGACTCGACGGCGATCTCCCTTTGCATGGACAACAAGCTGCCGATAGTGGTCTTCGACTTGACCGCCAAGGGCAACATCCGCCGCGCCCTGATGAGCCCCGGAGAGATCGGCACGGTGGTGGGCACGCTGAGCACCGAGTGGGCCTGACGGCCGACTTCGAGGAGGAGCGACGATGGCACTGCACGAAGACGTGGTGAAGGACCTGAAGACCCGCATCGACTCGACGCTGGACGGCCTTCGCAAAGAGCTGGCGAAGATTCGCACCGGGCGAGCCAGCCTCTCGATGCTCGACGGCCTGAAGGTCAACTACTACGGCACGCCGACGCCGCTGTCCGGCTGCGCCGCCCTGGCGGTTCCCGAGCCCCGGCTGATCACCATCAAGCCCTGGGACAAGGGCGTCATCAAAGAGATCGACAAGGCCATCCGCGAGGCCAACCTCGGGCTGAACCCGATGAACGACGGCGAGCTCATCCGCCTGCCCATTCCGCCGCTCACCGAAGAGCGCCGGAAGGACATCGCCAAGCAGGTGCGCGGCAAGGGCGAAGAGCACCGGGTGGCCATCCGCAACGAGCGGCGTGACGCCAACGAGAAGCTGAAGGGCCTCTTGAAGGACAAGAAGATCACCGAGGACGAGCAGAAGCGCGCCACCGAGAAGGTCCAGAAGGAAACCGACGGGGGCATCACCAAGGTCGACGAAGTCGTCTCGAAGAAGGAAAAAGAGGTCCTCGAGGTGTGAGCCCGCGCGCGCTCGTCGCCGAGCCGTCGGCGTCGGTCTCGTCGGCGCTCCGCAGGTACCTGGAAGCGGGCCGCTTCGAAGTCCGCCAGGCGGCGACGTTCGACGAGGCCCTGGCGACCTTCCGGGCCTTCACGCCCGACGTCGTCTTCACCTCGGCGACGCGCGCGCTGGACGGCGAGGCGCTCTGCGAGAGCACCAAGGCCCTCAGCCCGTCGTGCCCCGTGGTGGTGGTCTACGCGCCCGAAGAGGCCGACCCCGAGGGCCGGGCCGCCGGCGCCGGCGCCGACGGCTGCCTGGTCGGGCCGCTGAAGCGCGGCACCGTGGTGTCCACCGCCCGGGCCATGCTCCGCATTCGCGAGATGCGGCTGACCGTCGACCGGCTCGAGGCCGAGCTGCAAAAGCGGCAGGGCGAGGGCACGGCCGACTTCGCCAACGCCGAACCGGGTTCGGTCGACCTGGAGTTCTTCCGCAAGTACCTGATGCTCGAGATGCGCCGGTCGCGCCGGTACCGGTACCCGGTGGCGCTGCTCACCGTCTCGGTCGACAACCTGACCGAGCGGCTGGGCGGAGGCGACGAGGGGCTGCGCCAGACGGTGCTCGGCGAGGTGCTGGTGCTGCTCACCCGCGCCGTCCGCGACATCGACCTGGTGGTGCCGTTCGCCGAGAACCGGTACCTCGTCTTCCTGCCCAACACCTCGCGCGACGGGGCGCTGGCGGTCGCCAGCCGCATGCAGGCCCGTGTCGGCCAGGTGACGAGCCTAGCGGGACTGACCGGCTCGGTGGGGGTGGCGGCCATCGAACCGGCGGCCACCGGCGCGCAGGTGAATGTCGCAGGCCTGTTGAAGGAATCGGCCGAGGCCTTGAAGCGCGCCCAGGGGGCCGGTGGGAATCGAGTCGAGGCTCCCCGCCCCACCTCGCGGCGCGACCGCATCGTCTTGGGCTGAACTCTAGAGTCGAACCGTCACGCCGCTGGCCTCGCGCACGCACGCGGCGATGAAGCCGAGCAGCTCGCGGCCGGTGCCCCGGTCGTCCAGCCACCGGCCGGCCTCGTACGAGAAGTGCACGCCCTCGCCGCGCCCGGCGACCCAGATCTGCCGCGTCGCCCGCTGGGTGCTCACCACCACCTTCTCGCCGTTCGCCGCCGTGACGGTGACCGATTCACCGTTGGTTTCCGCGTCGACGGCGTCAGGGTCTACCTCGTCGAAGGCGTCGATCAACCTGCGGAACAGGGCTGTCGCGAGCGCGTCGAAGGTCTGCTCGTCGAGCCCCACAGGCGGCCCGCCTCGTCAGACCGCTTCGAGAATCGGTTGGCCGGGCGACGAGAAGAAGAGCAGCCGTGAAGGGACAGGGGGTACGCCTTCCGGCGGGCGCTCGTTGGGCCGTTCGATGCCGACCACGGTGCCCGGAGTCACCTGCTTCGGGAAGGACTGCATGCCCAGGAGGTAGGCGGCCATCGCGCCCATCGACGGTTGGTGGCCGACCAGCACAAGCGTCTTGCCCGCGTGCTCGTCGAGCACCGCCTCGAGGGCGCCCACCGGCATGTCGGGCAGGAGGCTGCGGTGCGCCCGCAGTAGCCCCTCGTGGTGCAGGGTCACCGAAAGAATCTGCGCCGTCTGTACCGCGCGTACCAGCGGGCTGGTCAGCATCAGGTCGATGCCGCTGACCCGGTCGGCCAGGCCGAGGAAGTGGTTGGAAACCGCGTGGCGCGCCTTGGCGGTGAGCGCCCGCGCCTCGTCCCCAAGCCCTTCAGGGACTTCCGCGTCCGCGTCGGCGTGTCGAACCAGAAATACTTTCAAGCCGCCTCCGACTGCGCTCGGGCAAACGCCAGTTCGTACTCGACCCGAGCGCCTCAGGTCAAAGACTATGCGCCAGGGTCGCCCCGCCTCGCGCCCGAAGCGTTGTGTATGCTCTCGCCCCGCATGCGCAACCTCGGGAAGGTGGCGGTCGCCCTGCTGGCTCTGGCCGCCTGCGAGAAGGGTGCGGGCGGCCCCGCCGCCGCTGTCCCTGGCCCGGCCGCGTCCGCCCGCCCGCCTTCGAGCGCCCCCGAGCCGCCCGCTTCGCCCACCGGCCTCACCGCCGAGAGGCTGCAGGCCTTCGTGAAGTACCAGCAGCGGATGGTGGACGTCTTCGCCCAGGCCCAGCGCGACGTCCGCGAGCTCGACGCACGGGCTGACGCCGGCGCCTACGTCGGCGACGGGGGCGCCCTGGCGATGGCAGGCGACGCGGTGGCGTCGATGACCCGGAAGCGCCAGGCCGAGGCGGCCGCGCGCGACCAGGCAGGCCTGACCGAGGCCGAGGTCGACGCCTTCGAGGCGCTGGTCGGCGACGTCGTCCTGAAACGGCAAATCGCCAAGACGCTGAACCTGGAAGCCACCCTGAAGAGCCTCGAGCGCCTGCGCGCGACGCTGCCGAAGGACCAGCAGTCGGGCGTAGACCCGTCCCTCGCCGAGCTCAGGAAAGAGCACGCCGAGCTGGCCGACCTGTCCGAGGAACGGCGAAAGTACGGCGCGGGAAGCGTCGACTTGGTGCTGTCGCAAGAAGCCGAGCTGGTGCGAAACCACGAGAAGCTGATGGCCGTCTGGAGCGCGAAACCATGACCGAGACACCGAACTGGTTCGAGAGCGAGCCCGCTTTGCAGCGCATTCTCGAGCGGCAACTGGGGGCCGCATTCGCGAAGGCCCGGCCGCGGCTGTCGGCGATGGGGAAGAAGTGCGCCAACGAGGTGGCGCGCTGGGCAGATCTGGCCGACCACCAGGGGCCGAAGCTGGTCACCCACGACCGTGACGGCGTGCGCATCGACGAGGTCCAGTACCACCCAGCCTACCGGTGGATGCAGGAGGTCGCCTACGGCGACGGCATCGTAGCCGCCACCTACGACGCGGCGTTGGCGCCCGAGCGGGGCAACCGGCCCCGCACGCTGACTTTCGGCCTGGGGTACCTCTTCGGCCAGGCCGAGTCGGGGCTGTACTGCCCGGTGTGCATGACCGACGGCACGGCGCGCCTCTTGCGCAAGTTCGGCTCGGCCGAGTTGCAGGAAAGGTACATCCCCCGGCTGGCCTCGAGAGACCTGGGCCGCCTGTACACCGGGGCCATGTTCCTCACCGAGAAGGAAGGCGGCAGTGACGTCGGTCAGGTGCGCACGGTGGCCAAGGGCGGGACGACCGCGAAGCTGACCGGCGACAAGTGGTTCTGCTCGAATGTCGACGCCGACGTCATCATGACGCTGGCGCGCCCCGAGGGGGCGGTGGCGGGCACCAAGGGGTTGGGCCTGTACTGCCTTCCGCGGACGCTGCCCGACGGCTCCCGCAACCGCTACCGAGTCGAACGCATCAAGGACAAGCTGGGGGTGCGTTCGATGCCCACGGGCGAGGTGACGCTCGACGGGGCCGAGGCCTACCTGCTCGGCGGCCCCGGCCAGGGCTTCCGGCAGATGTGCGAGATGCTGAACCTGTCGCGGCTGTACAACGCCGTGGCGTCGGTGGGGGCGATGCGCCGGTCGCTGGTCGAGGCGCTCGGCTGGGTCGGCACCCGGGTCGCCTTCGGGCGAACGGTGTCCCAGCACCCGCTGATGTCGGAGATTCTGCTCGACCTGGCCGCCGAGCAGCGCGCGGCCCTGCGCTGGGCGTTTCGCGGCGTCGAGCTGTTGGACAAGGCCGACGCCGGAGAGGCCAGCGCAGCCGAGGACCGCTCGCTCCGCCTGCTCACTCCGATGCTCAAGTACTACCTGGGCAAGAAGGCGGTCTGGGCCGCGTCGGAGGGCGTCGAGGCGCTCGGTGGCAACGGCTTCATCGAGGACTGGCCGATGGCGCGGGTGCTGCGCGACGCCCAAGTGCTGCCCATCTGGGAAGGCACCACCAACGTGCTGACCCTCGACGCCTTTCGCGCCATCCGCAAGGTCGCCGCCCACGAGGCCTACTTCGCCGAGGTCGAGGCGCTGGCGGGCGAGGCTCCTTCCGACGTTCAGGCGCGCTTGTCGCCGCTCCTGGGTGAGCTCGGTTCCGCGCTGGCCGAGCTTGGCGGCGACCCCCGCGGCGAGCACGCGCTTCGGGACTGGACGGACCGCGCCTGTCTGCTCTGGGAGGTGGCGCTCCTGTGCTCGAAGAAGACCGGAGCCGGCTCCGAGGGCGACCTGCGCGCGGCGCGCCGCATCTTGGCGCGCAACCTGCCGACATCGCTCTTGCGCAAAGACCGGGCCTCGCCCGAAGAGGTGCAGCTCGTCGCGTTCGGGTGAGGGCGGCCTGCCTCGGTCTCCTTGTCCCACAACCGCGCACGTGGGCTGCGTCGGGAGCGAGGGCTACAATGCTGAATGGGCGGGGTGGTGGGTGGGCCGGTGTCTCGTCGTTGGACAGGGTTGCTCGCGGTCGTCGTCGCAGCTGGGTGCGGTCCTGAGGCGCGCCGGGAAGCGCCTGCCGAGTGTCCGACCATCGACGGCGACTTCTCCGCCCTGTACACGCTGCTCGATACCCAGGGCGACTGCCGAGCCGCCAAGTCCACCAGCTCCGACCCGATGAAGTTCCAGAACGGGGTCTACGTGGCCCCCGTCGAGGGAGTCGTCAAGTGCTCGACGTCGCAGGTCGGGTGCGAGGTGACGGTGGCCTGCACCACCCAGGTGGTCAAGGCCCGGCTCGACTTCACGGGCGCACTCAGCCTTGACGGCGCGCAACTGAGCGGCACCGCGGTGCTGAAGGGCAACTACCGGGGCTGCACGCGGGTGAGCTACCGCGTCGATGCCGTCCGGGCGGCGCCGCCCGACGCGGCTGACCCTCCGCCAGCCGAGTAAGGCCCGCTCGCGAAGGGCCTCTTCGACTACGGGTTGAGTGTCACTCCGACGTCCACCGGCCCGGCGAGATAAGGGGCGTAGGCTTCGACGAACAGGTAGTAGGTGCCCGCGGGCAGGGACGAGATGAACAGCGTCTCGGGGTCTCCCGAGTACCCGTAGTCCGAGCATTGGTATTCGGCGCCGAGAGCGCACGGCGAGCCGCGGAGGTACAGGACGGCGTCGGTGGTTCCAGGGCCGCCGTCGGGGGAGGAAACGGGGCTGGAGACGATACTCACGGCCGAGGTGGCTGGTAGCACGAACCAGTACACGGCCTCGGGCGCGCCCGCTTGTGCAAGGCAGGATTGGCTGCTGGCGTTGTCGTTGAACGCCGTGAGGTCCACCCGCCAAGTTTTCCCGTCCAGGTAGGGGACCGGCAGCGCCGTCGTGCAACTGTCGCCCGGCGGCGGCAATGTCGGCGGCGAGAGCGTGACGCTGACGTCGACCGGCGCCGACGTCGACGGGGAGTAGCCCTGCACGAACAGGTAGTACGTGCCGGGCGGTTGGTTCTTGTAAGCCGCGACCTCGGTACCACCCGAGTAGGTGGAATCGACGCAGCTCAGCTCGGTCCCGGTCGCGCAGGGAGCTGACCGGACGGCAATGACCGGGTCGGCCTGCATGTACCCGCCGTCCGTGACCGGAGCGGCCGAGGCGACCACTCGAATGTCGTTGGGCGCCGACGTCGTGAACGAGTACACGGCGTCATTGCCGGTGCTGCCGCCGTTACAGGACGAAGCCTCGCCGGGTAGGGGAGGATGCAGCGCCGCCAGGTCTACCCGCCAGGTGCCCCCGTCGACTCTTGGAGCCGCGGTCGCGGTCGCGCAGCTATCGCCCGGAATTGCCGAAGACATGTCCACCTCGATGTCGAAGGTGCCCGCCGAGCCGAGCGCGCCGTCGACCCAGATGAAGTAGGTGCCCGGCGCCTGGTTAGGCAGGTTCAAGGTGACCGGGCTCGGGTTGATGTTCGAGGAACAAGAGAGCTCGCTGGAAGGCAGAGCGCCGGTGCATTGTCCGGGCCCTCTGACCGAGATGACAGGCTTCAGGTACGGATAGGGCGAGCTCGGAGCGACGGTGATCGTCACGTCTCGGGGCGATGTCAGCGAGTAGCTGAAGACGACGTCCGCGCCGGAAGACCGCGCGCTGCTCGAGCAACTGGGGAGCGCTGGGGTTCCGCCGTCGGCCGGCCAAACGACGCTGTTCGTGGCGGCGATCGTCGAGCCCGAACTGACCGCGACTCCGCCGGAGAAGAAGAGTCCCTGCGCGCCGGGGCAGTCGTCGTTGGCCGGCGGCGGGCCCGAACCGGAGAGCGAGATGGTCACGGACTGTCCACCGCTCGTTGCCTGGGAGTAGCTGTCGACGAAGAGGAAGTAGGTGCCGCCGGCGGCAAGGCCCAACTGAGTCAGGGTCTCCGTGCCGCCAGAGTACGTGACGTCCGCGCAGCCAAGCTCGGGACCGGTCGAACACTGCGAGCTTCGGAGGTAGATGACCGGGTCGCTGGTGGAGACGCCGGTGCTGGTGACCGACAGGTTTCCGGCTCTTGGGAGTGTGAACGCATAGACGCGGTCTCTGCCGGTCGGGGAGTAGCTGGCGCAGGTGCCGGTGTAGTCGGCGCTCGCGCTGGTCAGGTCGGAGAAGAAGGTGGTCCCGAGGCCGCCGTCTGCCAGCGAGACCAGGTAGACCGGAATCGGGTTGGCGCAGGAGTCGCCGCTGGCCGGACCTGCGTCCGGGGGCACGACGCAGGAGTGGGTGACGGAATCGCACGTCGTGAACGGGCTCGCCGAGCAGTCCGCGTCGACGAGGCACTGAACGCAGGCTCCCAGTCCCCCGGAGGCTGAAGTCAGGCACAAGGGTTTTGACCCGGAACAACCGCTGACAGCCGTGCAGACCTTGCAGGATCCGCTCGCGCAAATGGGCGTCGACGCGGGGCAGGCAGGTACACAGCCTCCGCCGCCGCCGCCGCCTCCGCCGCCTCCGCCACCGCCGCCACCGTCGAAGGCGGGTTGAGCGCAGTACCCGGCGGCATTGCAGGAGGTGCCGGCGCCACACGCGGCCCCGGGGGAGTGGCAGTTGGGAGTGCAGTAACCAAACGGAGCCGGCGTCGTGCCGCCGTCGCCGAGCAGGTACACCAGAGTCTCGCAGAGGTAGTTGGCCCGGCAGGTGCTCTGACCCGCGCCCGGACCCCAGCACTCGGCTTGGCACATGTTGACGCTTTGAGTGGCGCTGCCGAAGCTCAGGCAGATTCCGCCAGGGCCGCAGTGCGCGTCGTCCTGGCAACTCGCCGAGCAATAGCCCTGGTCGTACCCGGAAGGCCCCCCATCGGCCGCCGTCGCAGAAATGCAGAAGCCGTCAGTCGGCGGATTCTGGCAGGCGGCGTTCGTCGTGCAGGGGTTGCCCACCTTGTCGGCCGGCTGGCCGGCGTCGACGACGGGCGCCGGATAGATCCAGCAGATGCCGGTATTGGCGGGAACGCCGGTTCCGGTGACGCCGTAGCAGGCGTAGCCCGGGTTCCTGCAGCCGCCCGGGACTGAGTTCGGCTGGTTGCAGATCTTGCTGCACAGGTTCGACGCCTCGTCTTCCGCGGAACCGTAGTTGATGCAGATCGAGTCGGTCGGGCAGCCGCCGGAGCTGCCGCAGACCTTCGTGCAGTAGCCGCCTGAGTACGTGCCGGCGCCGGTGAGCTCGGTGGTGCGCCGGCAGATGCTGCCAGCCAGTTGCGCGGTGCAGTCCGAGTTGGTCTGACAGGGTTGACCGATGACGCTCGATCCCAGGCCGCCGTCGGAACCGCTGCCCCCGCAGCCCACCGTGACGCTGACTACGTTCGTTCCTGCGACGATGCCCGTGGAGTTGGCGACCCAGCACGTCTGGGCAGGGCTCGTGGGCTGGCTGAAGATGGAGACGGAGTACGGAGACCCGCTGGCCACCATTGCCGGGAAGGTGAAGCCGCCGTTTCCATTCACGATGATGAAGTCGCCACCGTTGTTTTGCAGCACCAGGCCAGTGCCAGCCATGCCCGTGACGGTGCCCCCCACGCTGAAGGCCAGGGTCGAGCAACTCACCATCACCGAGCTGATTCCCCCGGTGGCGACCGTGCCCGAGCCCGACGAGACCGTGCAGTTCTGCCAGGGGTTGGTCGGTTGGGTGAATATGGTGACGTTGTAGGGCGACCCACTCGGCACCGGCGTGGCGAACGTGAAGATGCCGTTCGAGGTGATGCCCAGGTTGTCGCCTCCGTTATTCCGGAGCACCAGCCCCGTGCCGGCGAGCCCGATGACGGCACCGCCGACAGTGTGAGTCGCGGCGCCGCCGTCTCCACCGCCACCGCCACCGTCGGCGGGCGGTTGTGGCACGCAGAACCCATAGAGACAGTAGTTCGAGCAACAGGCGGACGAGGAGCCGCACGTGGAGAACGGAGGCAGACAGCTGCCGCCATCGCCCCCGCCACTACCACCGTCGGCGGGCGGTTGCGGCACGCAGAACCCGTAGAGACAGTAGTTCGAGCAACAGGCGGACGAGGAGCCGCACGTAGAGAATTGGGGCAGGCAGGTACCGCCGTCGCCTCCACCGCCACCACCGTCTACGGGTGGTTGCGGCACGCAGTACCCATAGAGACAGGAGTTCGAGCAACAGGCGGACGACGAGCCGCACACGGAGAGCAGAGGCAGGCAGCTGCCGCCATCGCTTCCGCCGCCACCACCGTCCGCGGGCGGTTGGGGG
>JAHFDQ010000604.1 GCA_023248915.1 Archangiaceae bacterium
GACATCGACAACGCCCGGAAGATCCTCGACAACGATCACTTCGGCATTCAGAAGGTGAAGAAGCGCATCCTCGAGTACCTGGCGGTGCGCAAGCTGAAGAACGACATGAAGGGCCCGATCCTGTGCCTGGTGGGCCCGCCGGGCGTCGGCAAGACGTCGCTCGGCCAGTCGGTCGCCCGGGCGGTCGGCCGCAAGTTCGTTCGCCTGTCGCTGGGTGGCGTGCGCGACGAGGCCGAAATCCGCGGCCACCGCCGCACCTACGTGGGCGCCCTGCCCGGCCGCTTCGTGCAGAGCATGAAGAAGGCCGGCACCAAGAACCCGGTGATGATGCTGGACGAGATCGACAAGCTCGGCGCCGACTTCCGGGGCGACCCGTCGGCCGCGCTGCTCGAGGTGCTCGACCCCGAACAGAACAACAGCTTCTCGGACCACTACCTGGACGTGGCCTTCGACCTGTCGAAGGTGATGTTCATCGCGACCGCCAACATGCTCGACCCGGTGCCGGGCCCCTTGCGCGACCGCATGGAGATCATCGAGCTGTCCGGCTACACGCCCGACGAGAAAGAGCAGATCGCCCGCATTCACCTCATCCCGAAGCAGTTGAAGGAACACGGGCTGGCGGCCGACCACATCACCTTCGACGAAGGCGCGCTGCGAACCATCCTGTCCGCGTACACCCGCGAGGCGGGGGTGCGTAACCTCGAGCGGCGCATCGCCGACTGCTGCCGCGCGGTGGCGGTCGAGTTCGCCTCGGGCAAGCTGGACAAGCAGTCGCTGACTTCCGAGAAGGTGATGGAAATGCTCGGGCCCGAGCGCTTCTACTCCGAGACGGCCGAACGCACCGAGGTGCCCGGCGTCGCGACCGGCCTGGCGTGGACGGCCGCCGGCGGCGACCTGCTCTTCATCGAATGCACCAAGATGGCCGGCAAGGGCGGCATGACGCTCACCGGGCAGCTGGGCGACGTGATGAAGGAATCGGCGCAGGCCGCGCTGTCGTACCTGCGGTCGAAGGCCGACGTCCTCGGCATCAACCCCAACTTCCTCGAGAAGACCGACATTCACCTGCACTTCCCGGCCGGCGCCATTCCGAAGGACGGGCCGAGCGCGGGCGTCACCATCCTCACCGCGCTCACCTCGCTGATGACCGGCATCCGGGTGCGGGGCGACACGGCGATGACGGGAGAGGCCACCCTGCGCGGGCTGGTGCTGCCGGTGGGCGGCATCAAGGAGAAGGTGCTGGCGGCTCACCGGGCCGGCATCAAGCGCATCATCCTCCCCGAGCGCTGCCGCAAGGACTTGATCGACGTGCCCGAGCAGGCGCGGAAGGAAATCGACTTCATCTTCGCCACCCAGATGGACGAGGTGCTGAAGGCGGCGATGGAAACCGATCCGTTCAAGCCGGCCGCGGCGGCTGCGCCTCCGGTCCCGCCCGATCCGAAGCTCCAGGCGCGCGTCTAGCGCTGGAAGAGCGGGCATGACGGCGGCGGCGCTCGACGCGCTCGAAGCCTGCGTCTGTATCTCCGCCGACGGCGGGGCGGAACACCTGGACGGGTGGGTGCAAGAGGCGCGCGCGGTGGCGTCGACCGTCCTGGTCTGCGTCGAGGGCTCGACCGAGGCCTGCGCGGCTCGGGCCGCGGGAGCCGTCGTTCTCCCGGTGGACGGGCCCGGCGCCCGCGCGAGGCTCTTGGCCGAGGCCCACCGCCGGGGCTTTCGGGGCGCAGTCTTCGTCGAGGCCGACGCCCCCTGCCCGCCCAACGCCCTCGCGACGCTGGTGGCGGCGCTCGCCGAGCACCCGGGCTGCCTCGTCGTGGCCGCTCCGAGCCCGTCGTCCCGCCCGTCGTTCGCCGAGAGGGCCTCGGACCTCTGGGTGTGGCTCGCCACGGGGCAGCGGGTGCGGGGCTCGCAGAGCGCGCTCCGGGCCTACCCCTTGGCCGAAGTGATGCAGCTTGGAGCCGCGGTGCCGGCGGTGGGCGACCTCGCGCTGCTGGTCCGAGCCGGCTGGGCCGGACTGCCCATCTGTTCGATCGACTCGGACGTCGAACCCAGGTTCCGGCGGTCGCCGCCGGTGCTGGGAATGGCGCTCCGGCTGACCTTGCCGCTGCCGCTCGGGCCGGTGGTGCGGCCGGTGCCGATTCGGCCGGGGCTGTCGCTGTTCGCGCTGCGGCGCTGGGCGTGGTTGGGGCGAAGCGGCCCGGCGGCGCGCACCGCCGCGGCGACGCTCGGGCTCTCGGCGGCCTACGTCGGCGGCCTCTGGCCTGTCGCGGCGCTCGCCGCGTCGGTCATCACCGGAGTCGGCAGCCTGGGAATGCTGGCCGCGTGGTTGGCCGGCGCCTTCGCGGCCTCGAAAGGCTGGCCGTTTGCCTGGACCTGGTCCGGCGCAGCGCTGGTCGCCGTGGCGGTGGGGTTGGCCGAGCGGCACCTCGACGGGCGGGCCCAGGGCCAGTGGGACGCCCGCAGCTATGGCGGCTGCTTCGGCCACTGGTTCTTCCACCAGGTGACGAAGCGGCTGGGCATCGGCGCCGCCTACGTGTGGCTGGGGCCGGTGGTGGCCTACTTCACGCTGAGGGCGCGCCACGAGCGGGCCGCGTCGATGGCGTACCTAGACCGCGCCGCGGGGCCGGCCGCCGGCTGGGCGCGCTGGAAACGCAGCTACCGCCACTTTCACGCCTTCGCTCAGACGATGCTCGACGGGGCGGTGCTCGGGGCGCACGGGCCGGGCGTCTTCACCTGCGTGCACGAGGGCCTCGACCACCTCCGCGACGCCGCCAGGTCCGGCCAGGGGGCGATTCTCATGACTGCCCACCTCGGCAACTGGGAAGTGGCCAGCGGGCTCCTCGAGGGGCAACTGGGGGACGCCCGGGTGGCCCTGGTGATGTACCGCGGAGACGAAGCCCGCCTGCAAGCCTACATCGAGTCGATTCGCGGCAAGCGGCCGAGCGTCATCGCCGTCGGCGAGGGACAGTTCGCGTCGCTGGGAATCTTGCGGGCGCTCCGAGAGGGGACGGTGGTGGCGATGCAGGGCGACCGCACCGTCGACCAGCGCGACGTGAAGGTGAAGTTCCTCGGGCGCGAGGCCCGCTGGCCGATCGGCCCGTGGATGGTGGCCGCCGTCAGCAAGGTGCCGGTCATCTTCACGTTCGCTCTAAACTCCGGGCGGCTGCGCTACCGCTTCATCGCCGACGCGCCGCGCACCGTGGCCTTCGACCGGCGCCGCCCCCGGGACGAGCAGCTGCGCGAGTGGATTGGGGAGTACGTGGCGCGAATCGAGGCGCTGCTCGCGGAAGACCCGCTCCAATGGTTCAACTTCTTCGACTTCTGGGCCGCGGAACCCAAGACGCCCGCCGCCGGTCGAATGCCGCGCTGAGGGTGGCCCCCGGGTCGCGTCCACGCGCAGGGAGCGGTAAGAGGCCGATCATGCGCCGTGCGCTGTTCCTGCTCCTCGCCCTGGCCGCGGCCGCCGCGGCCGACCCGCTCGTGCTGTCGCCGAGTGGGGCCGAGCGGCGCCGGGCGCTGGAAGCCGGGCCGAAGGAC
>JAHFDQ010000605.1 GCA_023248915.1 Archangiaceae bacterium
GCGTCGGCGGCAACCTGGTGCTGACCAACTGCGCCAACGTCGGCACGACGGCCCTCACCTTCACCGGTGGCAATGCCCAAACCTACTCGACGACCGGCGGCACGCTCCCGCCCGGACCCATCACCATCAACAAGACGCCGGGAACGACTCTGACGCTGAACAGCGCGTTGGTGGCCAACGGAGCCGGCCAGACGCTGACTATCACCTCAGGCACCCTGAACCTGAACGGCCAGAACCTGACGGTGAAGAGCCACATTGCCAACGCAGGCACGCTCATGGGCGGCTCGGGCGCCATCAGCGCGGGCGGAAACTGGACCAACACCGGCACCTTCAACGCCGGGACGAGCACGGTGACGTTCACCAACGCCAACCATGTCATCGCCGGAACGAATTCCTTCTACAACCTGGCGATGGACGTCTCGGCGGGCGCGGCCCGCACGCTGACCTTCCCGGCCGGCCTGACCACCACCGTGACGAACAGCGCGACCCTGAAGGGCGGGGCGGGGAAGGTGCTCAGCCTGCGCAGCTCGTCCAGCCCGACCCAGTGGGCCTTCAGCCCGCCAACCCTCACGGTCGGGCCGTACGTGAACGTGCAGGACTCGAACAACGTCTCGGGCAATGTCCTGCACTCGGGCGCAAACTTCACCAACGCCGGCAACAACACGAACTGGACGTTCCCGTGACGTGCCGCGCGAAGGGCGCGCTACTTGACCAGTCCGCCCTTGACGTCGCCGGTCGCGTCGACGGTGAACGTGCCGGTGGCCGACGTCGGTAGCCCGAGGTACGACTTCATCGCGACACCGGTGAGCGTGAAGGTGAACACGTCGGCGGAACCCGAGTCGATGGTGAGCGTGCCGCCTCCGCTCGACACCCACTCGAACACGCCTCCGGACTGCGGGCAGGTGTACGAGACGATGGCGCCGACCGCTCCCCAGGTCAGGAAGTCCTTCACCGCGTAGCTCTGCCCCGCCGCGGCCGTGTCGGCGAAGGTGATCTCGACCTTCCGCTCGCCCTGGCCGTTCTGGCCGGTGGCGTCGAGGTTGGTCTCGTAGGAGTTCTGACTGACGCTCGGAATGTGGCCGAGAATTCCTCCGCCGGCGTCGAAGTCGGAAAAGTCTGCCTCGGCGTTCACCCCCACCTTGCTGGTGAAGGTCGCGTGGAAGGTGCTCTTGGGGGTGCTGGCGCCTGGGCCGCAGCCGAACGAGAGCAACCCAAACGCCACCGACAGCAGGACGATTCGCATGGGGCCGGAGTAGACGGCATCACGCTTCGGGCGGCAAGCGCGAATCCGGCGTCCCCCCGGGAGGGCAGCGCCCCAGGCGCGCGCTTCGAGCACCTTTGAGATTACTAAAGTCGTGGTTTATAGTAATCAAATGCCACGGGCTTCTTCCACGTACCGGCGAGAGCTTGCCGACAGCCTCCAGACCGCTGCCCGCAGGTTCGGCGCCGTGGTTCTGACCGGCCCTCGCCGCTCGGGGAAGACCTTCCTGCTCCGGAAGACGTTTCCTGGCGGGTCCTATCATCTGCTCGAGGACCCGGACGTGCTCGCCCGGGTCAAGAACGATCCGCGGGGGTGGCTCGACGAGCTGAAGACCCCGGCCATCATCGACGAAATCCAGAACGCACCCGAGCTGTTCGCCTACATCCGCGCGCGCATCGACCAGGCGCCCGGGAAGCACGGGCGATGGTTGCTCACCGGGTCGCAAGACTTCTCCCTGATGCAGGGCGTGACCGAGTCGATGGCGGGGCGGGCGGCGATCTTCCAGCTGTTGCCGCTGTCGTACCGGGAGACAGGCTCGTGGAATCTGCTGCGCGGCGGTTTTCCGGAAGTGGTGCTCCGTCCTTCGGGCGCCCGGCTCTGGTTTCGGTCGTATGTGCAGAGCTACCTCGAGCGGGACGTGCGCTCGCTCAAGGCGGTCAAGGACCTGGCGACGTTTCGCCGGTTCCTCACCTTGGTGGCGAGCAGGAACGGACAGATTCTCAACCGGTCGGACCTGGCGGGGCCGCTCGGGTTGTCGGTGCCGACGGTCTCTGAGTGGCTCGGCGTGCTGGAAACCACCGGGCACATTCTTCTCGTGCCACCGTACTTCGAGAACCTGGGCAAGAGGCTAATCAAGTCTCCCAAGCTCTACTGGGTAGACCCTGGGCTCCTGTGCTTCTTGCTCGGAATCGAGACGTCGCGGCAGCTCGAGCAGTCTCCGTTCCTGGGGGGCATCTTCGAGGGCTTCGTCGCGTCCGAGATGCTGAAGAACCAGGCCAACTCCGGGCGTTCGCGCGAGCTGTACTTCTTCCGCGACCAGCAGGCCCTCGAGGTCGACTTCCTCGCGCCGGCGCCCGGGGGGAAGGTGGAGTTGGTCGAGGTGAAGTGGACGAAGACGGTGACTCCGGCGATGGCGGTGCCGCTGCAGAGGCTCGCCAGGGCAATGAAGCACAGGAGCCCCGAGTCAATCATCGTTCACCGGGTTCCCGCCGGAGGCCGGCCTTTCGCGACGGTCGCTCCCGGAGTGAAGGCGGTCGGCGTAGAGCAGTTCTTGGCCCGATTCTCTGCCTGAGCTCGGCTTTGGCGTGCCCTCGCAGGAAGAGACCGAAGCTGCGCGAGGCGGCACCCGCCTGCCCTCTCGCTCCCCCGGCGTTCACCATTAAGTTTGGGCACTTACCCCACGTGGTAAGGTGCCTACACCTCGATGGCCACCGAGAACGAAAAGCCCGCCAAGGAGCTTCGGGCGCCGGGGCCCGAGCTGCGGCTCCTCGACCGGCGGGCCTTCGTCGGCTTCCCGCGCCTCGAGGTCGCTCCGGGGCTCGTCATCTCGGACTTCGCTTTGCAGGTCCCCGACGTCACCTTTCCGTTCAACGTCACCGGCGGCGCCGCCCGCTATCAGAAGAAGCGGCTCGCCTTCGGCTACCTCGAGCTCACCGTCGACGCCGAACTGGTGGCTCGCAAAGTCACCGAGGTGGCTTCGCGCCTCGGGGACTTCAGCGACCTGAAGCTGTCTTTCCGCCCCGGCTACCTCGAGGGCCAGGCCCGGCTTCGCACCGGCGAACGGCCGGCGGTGACGTTCAAGGCCGCCTTCGACGGCGACGGCGAACGCCTGGCCGTCTACCTCTACGACGTCCGCTTCTACGGCTTCTCGGTGACGGCCGCGCCCCAGGTGCCGGTGCTCTTGTCCAAGGCGGTGGCCGAGCTCGAGCTCTTGCCCGAGGTCGAGCTCCGCGGCGCTTCCGGCTTTTCCGCCAGGGTGTTGCCCGCGCTGGTGCAGTTGGGCGCGGTCAGCCGCGGCTACAAGATGCCGGCGCTCGACCAGGCGCGGCTCGCTTCGGCGGAAGTGTCGGGGCAGGGGCTGAAGCTGCGCTTCGCCTC
Organism: Archangiaceae bacterium; assembly: GCA_023248915.1. GTDB lineage: Bacteria > Myxococcota > Myxococcia > Myxococcales > Myxococcaceae > JAHFDQ01. The sequence continues at coordinate 3,359 of JAHFDQ010000605.1, forward strand.
GGGCGGCCTGCCGCCTCCCGCGCCTCCCGACGAGGAGCTGCTGCTGACGCTCGAGGGGGCCCGCGCCTTCGCCGACGCGGAAGGGCTGGTTGCCCAGGGCAAGCTGGCCGAGGCCCGCGCGGCGTACCTGAAGTTCGGCGACGTCGTCGAGGCCCACCCCTTCGCCGCCGA
>JAHFDQ010000606.1 GCA_023248915.1 Archangiaceae bacterium
GCGCCGGCGATGCCGCTCTTGAACAGGTCGGGCCGCGCCATCGTGGCCAAGGCGGCCAGGTAGCCGCCGAAGCTCCACCCCTCGACGCCGACGCGGGCCAGGTCGAGCTCGGGGACTTCCTTCGCCAGCGCCTTCAGCCCCGCCGCCTGGTCTTCCAGGGTGAGCGAGAAGTCGTTCTTGATGGCCCGCTCGAAGGCGCGCCCCCGGCGCGGCGTGCCCCGCCCGTCGAGCTTCACCACCAGGAAACCCTGGTCGGCCATCCACTGGAGCAGCAGGTTCTCCCGCATCGAGTGGACGACCTGCAGGTGCCCGGGGCCTCCGTAGACTTCGAGGATGACCGGCAGCTTGGCGCCGGGCTTGGCGTCGTGCGGGCGGAGGATGGCCGCCCACAGGCCGTCGCCGGGCCCGACTTTGCGAATCTCGATTCGCGGCTCGAGCGGCGGCTCGACGGCCACCGACGGCAGGTCTCCCGCCTTGCCGCCGGGTGTGCGAAACACGGCGACGCGCGGCATGTGCGCCGTCGAGGTCGAGGTGACCACCAGCACGCTGCCGTCCTCGGACAGCTTGCCGGTCTCGGTGGCGCCGCCCGACTCGTCGGTGGCCAGGCGCTCGGCGGGCCCCGCGTCAATCACCCGGAACAGGTGGGCCTCGGTGGGGTTGGGCGAGCCGGCGAAGTACAGGGCCCGGCGCTTCAGGTCGAAGCCGGCCAGGGACAAGAAGCCCGCGTCGGGGCCTATCCAGCTTGCGGCGGGAGCGCCGGTGGCGGCCCGGAGCTCGACCTCGGGGCCGCCGTTGCGCTCGGAGTACCAGAAGAAGCCCGAGCCATCGTCCAGCCAGAGGGGAAAGCCCTGCGCGAGGTTCAGCCAGGCGGCATCGGTCTCGGCCAGCAGCTCGCGCGTCTTGCCCGTCTTCGGGTCGACCGCCAGCAGGTGTTCCTCGGTCTGTTCGCGGTTCTGCACCAAGATGCACAGCGGGCCGACCTTCGGCCAGCGCACGGTGGCGAGGTACGGAAAACGCGCGGCGTCCCACTGCACCCAGGTGGTGGGCCCTCCGGCCGCGGACAGGATTCCGAGCCGCACCCGGGCGTTCTCCTTGCCGGAGCGGGGGTAGGCGACGGTGTTGGCGCCCGCTTCCGGGTGCATGGGGTCGGCGATGGCGAAGCGCTCGAGCTTGCCGGCGTCGGCGTCTTCGTAGGCGAGCGCGCGGCTGTCCGGCGACCACCAGAGCCCCTCGAAGCGGTCCATCTCTTCCTGGGCCACGAATTCGGCGAGGCCGTGGGTGACCAGGTCAGTGCCGCCGCGGGTGAGGGTGCGCTCCTTGCCGGCCGGCAGGTCGATGACGCGCAAGTCGTTGTCGCGGACGTAGGCCACCTTCTTGCCGTCGGGCGAGAAGTGGGGGTCGAGGGGGGCGCCTTCGCCGGTGGCGAGCGCGGTCACCTTCTGGCTGGCGAGCTCGTACAGGTAGAGCCGGCCCGACAGCGTCACCAGCACGCGCTGGCCGTCGTCCGAGAGCTGGTAGGACGTGAAGCCCCGCGCCGTCACCCGCATGCGCTCGAGGCGCGCCTTCTCGGCCGGCGACAGCTTCTCGGCCGCGCCGGTGAGCAGTTGGTCGGGGCTGACCAGCTCGCGCGTCTGCCCCGAGGCGACGTCGAAGAGGAAGAGCGTCTGCTCGGGGCTCTTGGGCTTGGCGCGAAGGAAGAGCACCGCCCGGCCGTCGGGCGTCGCCTTCGCGGCAACCGGCCGTCCGGCCTGGAAGCGCCGGGTCTCGGCGTAAAGGCGCAAGAACGGGTCTTCGGCGGCGGGGGCCGCGGACAGAAGGACGGCGAGGGACAAGGCGAACACGGGACCTCCAGGGGCGCGCCGTCTCTAACACGCGAGGGCCGGAGCGACGGAAGTTCTCAAGACACGTAGCGGCCGACGGCGAACTTCGACGTCATCACCACCAAGAGGGCGGCCGAGACCACCAGCCAGGCGCGCCAGAGCTTCGGGCGGTCGCGAAGCAAGAGCGCCAGCACCAGGAAGCTGGGGAAGGCGGCGAGCGCGTAGCGGCCCAGGCCGATGAAGTCGCGGCTCGTCACCAGCGGAATCGAAAGCGCGACGCCGACGTAGGCTGTGTACCCCCACCCCAGCATTCGGCGCATCGGCACGGCGAGCGCCAGGAGCAAGAGCAGCAGCGCCAGGTGCACGGCCGGCAACCCCAGCTCGGACACGTCGGTCACGCTTCGCAGGAAGGGCAGCTTCAGCAGCGCCTCGGCGCCGGTCGCCTGCCCCCAGCCCGCCTGGGTGTGGAGGAACGCGAAGGGGTCGCCGAAGCGAACGGTGAGGAGCGCCATGTACGCCAGGAGCCCGCCCGCCGAGAGCGCGGGGGTGAAGTCGCGCAGCCGAATCGGCTCGCCGGCGCGGCGCCGGAGCTCGAGCTTACGCACCAACAGCCCCACCACCACCGCGGGCGCCACCGGCCGCGTCGCCGCGGCCAGCGCTCCGAGCAGCGTCGCCGTCCGCACCTTGCCGCGCTCGAGGCAGCCGAAGGCCCCGACGATGAGCGCGAGGAACAGCGCGTCGGAGTACACCGCGCCGTAGAGGAAGAACGCGAAGGGCCACAGCAACAGGCCCCAGGTCGCCGCCCTGGCGGCCTCGCTTCCCGCGCGGCCCCGGGCCCAGTCAGCGAACAGCACCGCCGCAGCGACGCCGAACACCAGCGTCAGCGCGATGCCGGCGAGGAATGGGTCGGCTCCGAGCACCGTGGCCGCCCGGATGAGCATCGGGTAGACGGGGAAGAAGGCCACCGAGCTCTGCTGCGACGCCGAGAAGTGGTACCCGTCGGTGGCGATGCCTTGGTACCACCCGGCGTCCCACCGCACCCACATGTCCAGGAACGGCAGCCCGGCGAACCGTTCGCTCGTCCGGCCGAGCCCGCGCACCCCGAGCACGAGCAAGGACGCCGTCCCGACCGCGCAGCACCCGGCCGCCACGGCGAGCGCCCGGGCGGCGATGTTCCTCGGCGAGGCCACCAGCCGGCCACCCTAGCACGCGCACACTGACCGACTCCGTCACGGCGGGTTTCGCTTAGCTAGATTTCGCAACTCCGCGCCGTTACAACGCGAGTCGAGGGAGTGTGCATGGACAACGCGGTCGCGGGCAAGGCCGTCCAGGAAGTCGACAACGTCACCATTCGCTTCTGTGGCGACTCGGGCGACGGCATGCAGATAACGGGCAGTGAGTTCGCCCGGGCCACGGCCATCGCCGGAAACGACTTGCAGACGTTTCCGGACTACCCCGCGGAAATTCGCGCTCCCGCCGGCACGCTGCCCGGCGTGTCGGGGTTTCAAATCCAGTTCTCGTCGTCGCCGGTCTACACCTCGGGCGATCAGCCCGACGTGCTGGTGGCGATGAACCCGGCGGCGCTGAAGACCAACCTCGCCGACCTGCCCTCGGGCGGCATGCTGGTCGTCAACTCGGGCGCCTTCACCGAGACCAACCTCACCAAGGCGGGCTTCAAGTCGAACCCCATCACCGACGGCTCGCTC
>JAHFDQ010000607.1 GCA_023248915.1 Archangiaceae bacterium
GTCGAAATCGAAATCGCCGAGTCCTTCGCCCACGCGCTCTAGCTGCTCGCGGCGGGCGACCCCGAGGTCCGGCCGGTGGCGGGGGCGACCGACGTGCTGCTGCGGCTCGAGGCCGGCCGCCTGAAGGCGAAGCGGCTGGTCTCCATCGCCGAGCTACCCGAGCTCTGCGGTATCCGCTCGTCCGCGACCTCGCTGCACCTCGGCGCCGGCGCCTACCTCACCGACCTCATGGCCGACCCGGGCTTCCGCACCGAGCTGCCCTCGGCATTCGAGGCCGCCCGCCAGTTCGCCAGCCCGCAAATCCGCAACCGCGCCACGCTGGGCGGCAACATCGGCAACGCCTCTCCCGCGGCGGACATGGTGCCTCCGCTCATCGCGCTCGGGGCCGAGGCGACGCTCGCGTCGAAGCGCGGCGCGCGCACGCTGCCCGTCGAAGAGCTGTTCCTCGGCTTCGGCAAGACGGCGATTCGCCCCGACGAACTCATCCGCGAGGTGGTGGTCCCCCGCCGCAAGGGCAGTTTCCAGGCGTTCGCGAAGTTCGGCAGCCGCGGCGCCAACGTCATCTCGGTGGTCAACATGGCAATGTGCCTCGAGCTCGACGGCGACCGCGTCGCCCGGGCCCGCGTCGCCTACGGCTCGGTGGCCCCCAAACCCTACCGGGCCTCGAAGGTCGAGGCGTACCTGACCGGACAGGTGCTGTCCGAGCGACTGGCGGCCGGCGCCAAGGAAGCGGTGCTCTCCGACATCGCCCCCATCGACGACGTGCGCGGGTCGAAGCGCCACAAGCAGCGCCTGGCGGTGAACGCGACACAGGACGCGCTCTCGCGAGCCCTCGCCGGGGTGAGGGCATGACACACGAAGAGCTCACCCTCGACGTGAACGGCACCCGCCGCACCGGGCTGTTTCCGCCGGGAGCCCGGCTGCTCGATGCGCTGCGCCGGCTCGGCTACACCGGCACCAAGGAAGGCTGCGGCGAGGGCGAGTGCGGAGCCTGCACGGTGCTGGTGGCGGGGCGCCCGGTGAATTCGTGCCTCGTCTTCGCCAAGCAGGTCGCTGGCAAGCCCATCGTCACCGTCGAGGGCGTGGGCACGAGGTACGCCTCGGGCCTTCACCCCTTCCAGCAGGCGCTGATTGACGCGGGTGGAGTGCAGTGCGGCTTCTGCACCCCCGGCATCGTCGTGACTGGAGCGCACCACCTCGACTCGGGCGGCTCGACCGACGACGGCGAGGTCCGCGCCGCGCTGTCGGGCAACCTGTGCCGCTGCACGGGCTACTCGAAGGTGCTGCAGGCCGTTCGCGACGCGGGGGCCAAGCGATGAGCGACCCAACGGTGACGTTCTCAAACGCCCCGCGCGTCGACGCCCTGGACAAGGTGCGGGGCGCCGCGCGCTACGTGGACGACCTCGAGTTTCCGGGGATGCTCCATTGCAAGGTTGTGACCTCGGCCTTCCCGCACGCCGAGCTGCTCGAAGTGGACGTTCGCGACGCCTCGGCCTCGCCCGGGGTCTTCGCGGTGCTGACGGCGAAGGACGTGCCGGGCGAGAACCAGATTGGCGTGACGCTGGCCGATCAGCCGCTGCTCGTCGAAGGCAAGGCGCGGATGATGGCCGACCGCATCGCGCTGGTCGCGGCGGACAGTCCCGAGAACGCCGCCGCCGCGGCCCGCAAGGTCCGCGCGCGCTACCGCGAGCTCGAGGTGGTCACCGACGCCGACCGCGCGCTCGAGCCCGGGGCTCCGGCCATTCATGACTCGGGCAACCTCATCGCCCGGAAGCAGGTGGTGAAGGGCGACCTCGCGAAGGGCTTCGCCCAGGCGAAGCACATCGTCGAGGCCACCTACACCCTCGGCTACCAAGAGCACGCCTACCTGGAGAACAACGGAGTCGTGGCGGTTCCCGAGGCCGACGGCCGCCTGACCCTGTACGCGTCGGCGCAGTGCCCTTTCTACATCCAGAAGGCGCTGGCCCGGGTGCTGGGAAGAAGCCTGGCCGCGATTCACGTCGTCCAGGCCACCACCGGCGGCGCCTTCGGCGGCAAGGAAGACTACCCGTCCGAGCCGGCGGCCTGCGCCGCGCTCCTGGCGGTGAAGACGGGGCGGCCGGTGAAGCTGGTCTACAGCCGCACCGAGGACATTCTCTGGTCTTCGAAGCGGCACCCGATGGTGGTGCGGCACCGGCTCGGAGTCGACGCCGACGGGCGCATCACGGCGTGCGAGGTGGGGCTCACCTGCGACGCGGGCGCGTACGTGGGCCTGTCGGCGGTCGTCGCCGAGCGGGCCACCGCGACCGCGCTCGGCCCCTACCGGGTCGACCACGTTCGGGTGGACACGCGCATTGCCTACACCAACAACCTCTTCGGCGGCGCTTTCCGGGGGTTCGGCGCTCCGCAGGTCACCTTCGCGATGGAGGCCCAGCTCGACGAGGCGGCGGCCCGGCTCGGAATAAGCCCGGCCGAGATTCGCCGGAGGAACCTGTTGCGGGTGGGCGACGCCACCGCCACCAGCCAGGTGCTGCCCGAGAGCGTCGGAGCGCACGCCACCCTCGAGGAAGCGGTGAAGCTGTCGCGCTTCGAGGCCCGGCGGTCGGAGCTGGCCGAGCACAACGCCCGGAACCCTACCGTGAAGAAGGGCATCGGCATCGCCTGCTGCATGTACGGGTGCTGCCTGCACGCGGGAGGGCAGTGGCTCGAAGGGTCGGGCGCGCTCGTGCACGTCCGGCTGGACGGCTCGGTGAACGTGGCCATCGGCGGAACCGAGATTGGCCAGGGCGCCTTCACCGCCATGGCCCAGTTGTGCGCCGAGGAGTTGGGGTGCGCGCTGTCGGCGGTCCGGGTGGTGCCGGTGAGCACCGACCTCGTGCCGGACTCAGGGCCGACCGTGGCGTCTCGTACCACGGTGATGAGCGGCAATGCGGTGCTCGACGCCGCACGGCAACTGCGTTCGCGGCTGGTCGAGGTGGCGGCGCAGAAGCTGGGAGTGGCGAAGCACAAAGTTCAGGTGCGCCGGGGAGAGTTCTTCGCCGAGCCCGCCGGCCTCGCGCGCCTTGCGTTCGCGGCGGTGGCGAAGGCGGCCTACGAGCGAAAGGTGAACCTGAGCGCCGAGGGCTGGTACGCCCCGCCGCGCAAGGAATGGAACGAGGCGATGGGCGTCGGCGAGGCGTACGCGGTCTACTGCTTCGCGACGCAGGTCGCCGAAGTCACCGTGGACCTCCGGAGCGGCCGGGTGACGGTAGACCACGTGAGCGCCGCGCACGACATCGGTAAGGCGGTCAACCCCGCGGGTGTGACGGGCCAGGTCGAGGGGGGCGTAGTGCAGGGAATCGGCTACGCGGTGATGGAAGAGCTCAAGGTCGAGGGGGGCCGATGCCTCAACCCCAACTTCACCGACTACCTGATTCCTAGCGCGGTAGACGCGCCCACCATCGACACGGTGCTGATCGAGCAGGCGTACAGCCGGGGACCGTACGGAGCGAAGGGGGTGGGTGAACCTGCGCTCATTCCCATCGCCGCGGCGGTGGCCAAC
>JAHFDQ010000197.1:0-1824 GCA_023248915.1 Archangiaceae bacterium
GAAGAGGCCGAGCCCGCGGCCTTCGCCCTTGGTGCGGGCTTCGCTCGACCGGTAGTACCGTTCGAAGAGGTGGTCGGCCACCTCGGGCGCGATGCCGGGGCCGGTGTCGGCGACCGAGAACTCGACTCCGTCCGTCTGTTCAACGACTTCGATGCGGATGAGCGCGGTGCACGGCGAGTACTTGGCCGCGTTGTCGAGCAGGTTGGTCAACACGCGGGCCAGTCGCATCGGGTCGGCGTACACCAGCGACAGGTCGGGCGAGAACCGGGTCTCGACGCGGTGCTCGCCGAGGGTGGGGCGAATTCGCTCGAGCAGGGACTCGACCGCCTCGCGGGGGTCGACGGGCTGGAGGTTCAACTTCAGGGCCGCCGCCTCTATCTGGCTCGCGTCGAGCAGGTCCTGCGCGAGCACCGAGAGCACCTTCGCCGACCGGCTGATGCGCCGGGCCAGGCGCTTGACGTCGTCGTCGGAAACGCCCTTGGGGTCGGCCAGCCGCGTCGAGTCGATGAGGATGGTCTGAATGGGGGTGCGCAGGTCGTGCACCAGCATCGCGGCGTAGTCCTCGCGCAGGCGCATCAGGTCCCTGGCCGCCGTCACGTCTTCGATGACCACCACCGCGCCGAGAATCTTCTGCTCGGCCCCGATGACCGGCGCCGCGCTCACCCGCACCTGGACTCGCGACAGGTCGGGCCGGAGCACCTCGAACTGCGCCCCCGAGACGGTCTGCCCGAGCAGGGCGTGGCTGCTCGGCAGGTCCGGAATGGTGATGGACCGGCCGTCGGGGTAGCGCAGCGCCGCCACGAACTGCTCGCGCCCCTGCTCGGGCACGATGGTGCGGCCGAGCAAGAGCATCGCCCGGTCGTTCGCCGTCACGTACCCGGTGGTCGCGTCGACGAAGAGGATGGCGGCCGCCGCGGTCTCGAACAACCCCTGCAACTGGGCCTGGCGGGTCCGGAGCGATGCCTGGAGGTAGGCTTCCTGCAGCGCCATCGACACCTGAGAGCCGAAGATGTCGGCCACGCGCTCGTCGGCGTCGCTGAACCCGCGGGCCCCGCGCTTGTTGGCCAGGTAGAGGTTTCCGATGGCCGTTCGCCCAAACCTGATGGGCACGGCGAGCAGGCTGGTGATGGGAGGGTGGTGGGCCGGCAGCCCGCGGAACGCCGGGTGCTCGTGGACGTCGCGGACGTGCACCTTCTTGCCCTCGACGGCGACGACTCCCAGCGTGCCCACCGGGCGCGGGGCGGCGCCGATGGCCTGGGCCACCTCGCTGCTCACTCCGGCGTACCGCCAGGGGTCGAAGGGGCGGGTCGGGTCGTTTCCGACGCCGAGCGCGGCGTACTCCGCGCCGACCAGCTCGCGCGCCTCGCGGACGACGGTGTCGATGACCGAGTCGAGGAAGCGCGGCCCTCCCTTCGCGACCGAGGGCCACATCAGGAAGCCCGTCTTCAGCGCGGCCAGCAGGGCCTCCTCGGGCACGGTGCGCATGGTGCTGGCAATGGCGTCGGTGGCCCTGCGAATGTCGAGCAGCCGTTCGAGCAGCGCCCGCCGCGAGTCGCGCTCCTCGGCGCTCGTCAGGGCCAGGGCGGCCAGGGCGCACGCGAGCGCGGCCCGCGCCGGCTCGCTGGGCGCGAAGCCGTGCGGCTTCGAGAAGCCGAGGCCGAGGACGGCGAGCAGCCCGCCGGGGGTCGAGCTGCGAACCGGAGTCGCGATGATCGACCGGGTTCCTCCGAAGAATTCCAGCTCACCGGTCGCGTCCTCGACCACCTGCTGCGAGCGGTTGGCGGCGGCGCGCGCGCTGGGGCTGTGCGCCGAGTAGGGGAGCGC
>JAHFDQ010000197.1:1834-9904 GCA_023248915.1 Archangiaceae bacterium
CAAACCGCGCTGGTCCGCCAGGGTCAGGACCTGGGCCTGGTCGTCCGCCCAGAGTAGCCAGGCGGAAGTCGCGTGGGCCGCCCGCTTCTCATGCTCGACCACGGCCGCGGCCACCTCTCGCGCGTCGGCTCCGGCCAACGCGGCGAGCGTGCGGACGAGCTCCTCGAGTGCCCCCGGCACGGTGTTCCCCCCGGCGCGGCCGCTTTCGGACCGGCCAACCCGGACTTCCAGGTGCGCACCGCCCAGGGGCGTGGCAAGCCCCGAACACCCGAATCGGCTGCTACGGTTGGCCCGTGGGCGATTCCACCGAGACCTCGTTGACCGACGTCCGGAAGCTGGTCGCGCGCCTGGCGTCGTCGCTCGACCCGGCCAGCCGCTACCTGCCCGAGCTCTCCGCCGTCATCGACGCGTCGTCCGACGTCGCCGATCTGGTCCGCCGTCTGGCAGCCAACAGCCGGGGGGCCCGTCACGCCGGGGCCGCCGTTTTTGAGCAGATGACGCTCGAAGAGAAGCTGCGCTGCAACCTGGTCACCAACGAGACGGTGCTGTTCCGCTTCAGCGAGGGCGAGTGGGGCGCGATGCAGGGGCTCATCGGCGGTTTCCGCAAGGGAGGCGGTGGCCGGGTGCTGTGCGCCCCGTGCAGCCACGGGGAAGAGGCGTTCAGCGTGGCTGCGGCGTGTCTCGAGGCCGGGGTGGGCTTTTCCATCGACGCGTGCGACGTCCAACCGGCGTGCCTCGAGGCCGCGCGTCGCGGGCGCATGACGATGGGTTTCCCCGAGGCCTACCTGGAAACTCCGGCGGTCGTCTCGAGGGCGGTGCTCGATTCCATTCGCTTCGAGGTGGTCGACCTGTTGCTCGACCCGGGCGAAGCCGGGGCGCTCGGTTTCGGGCCGTGGGACCTCGTCGTCTGCCGCAACTTCCTCGGGTACTTCGTCGACGCCGTGGCCGAGCGCACCGCCAGGCACCTGGCGGGGAAGGTAGCCGCCGGCGGGGCGCTGTTCCTCGACTCGTTCTCTGTCGCCAAGTTTCCCTGGTTGCCGGGCGCGCTCGCCGCCACCGGGTTGCGCCGGCAGGGGAGCGCTCCCGTTTTCGAGCGGGCGTGAGGCGGGGGTACACTGCCGCGCATGGCGGAGTGGATTCCCAAGCCCGTCCGGACGAGGGACCCGAAGGGCGTGAAGCTGGGCGTCACCGAGGAGATTCTCCTCACGCTCATCGACGGCGTCACCCCGGTGGAAGCCCTCGCGCAGTTCTCGGACATGCCGGAGGCCGAGGTCGAGAAAGTGCTGGCCACTCTCGAGCGCCACGGGGCCATCGAGCCCCGGTCCCCCGTAGCAGTTGCCCGCCCGGTCGCGGCCGGCGCGCCGAAGCCCTCCGCGCCAGCGCCCGAGCCCGCTCCGGAGGCGGAAGCGGGTGGCGAGTCGGAAGCCCCGGGTGAGCCAGAGTCGGAGGCTGACGCCGAGTCGGACGCCGAGGCGCCGCCGTCGGCCGAGGAGATTGCCGCCGCCGGCAGCCACCGGAAGCTGTTCGAGACGCGCCTGCACTCCCTCACCGCCGACGACCGCGCCACCCGGGCCAGCGGCGCGGTCGAGCCAGAGTTGTCGGCGTTCTGCTTTGACCCCTTGCCTGCGGTCGTCAAGCGCGTGCTCGAGAACCCGGGGGTCGGGCTGACGCACGCCCGGCTCATCGCCGCGCACCACCCCAACCCGGTGGGGCTCGAGGCGCTGGCCGCGCGCGGCGCCTTCTACGCGGACCGGCAGGTGCAGCAGTTGCTGCTGCGGAACTTGCAGTGCCCCCTGTCGCTGGTGCGCCGCATCGTCGGCCACCGCCGCCTGCTCGAGATGTACAAGGCCGGCCAGAGCCGCGACTACCCCGACAAGACGCGCCAGGCCGCGCGCGACCAGATGCGCAACCGCTTCAACACGGCCAGCGCCGACGAGAAGGTCGAGCTCATCTTCGCCACCGAGGGAAGGAGCCTTTCGGCGCTGTCGGGCCTGGCGCTCGACGGCAAGTCGACGTCGATGCTGTGCGCGCGGCCCTACGCGTCCATCCAGCTCATCCAGAACCTCGCCCGCTGGGGGGCCACGCCGCCGGCGCTGATCGCCCACCTCTTGCGCCAGCCCGTCGTCCGCCGCATGCCGCAACTGCGCAACCAACTGCTCCGCCACTCCAACCGGCCTGCCGGCGAGAGCGGCGGATGACGCGCCCCGTCATCGGCGTGGCCACCCCCGTGACGCTCCCGTGACACTGCCTCAATAGACCGACCCGTTCTTCGTCGGGACGGGTGGGCGCGTGGGCATCGAATTCGACAGGACTCACTGGGGCCTTGTGCTGGGCGGGTCGAGCGGCTTCGGGCTGGCCACGGCCAAGGCGCTGGCCAGCCGTGGAATGAACGTCGCCGTCGTCCACCGCGACCGCCGGGGGGCAATGGCGGCCATCGAGGCCGAGTTCGAAGCCCTTCGTCGCGCCGGGGTGGGCTTCCTCAGCTTCAACCTCGACGCGCTCTCGGCCGAGGGGCGAAAGACGGTGTTGGACGACCTGGCGAAGGCGATGGGAGACCGCGGCCGGGTGCGCATGATGATGCACTCGATTGCCTTCGGAAACCTGAAGCTCTTGGTGCCTCCCCTGGGGCTGGGGGCGGCGCCGGCCCGGGCCCGCGCTCGGCTGGCCGAGCAGCTGGGCATTCCGGTCGAGGCGCTGGCGAAGGCGGTGAATTCCGCCGCGGCGGCCGACGGCGCCGAGGCGCTCTCGGCGCTGGCCGACCCGCCCGCCTACAACGCCGAGCTGTTGCTCGAGGACGAGGACTTCGCGCGCACCGTGCACAGCATGGGCACCAGCCTGGCCACCTGGACGCAAGACCTCTTCGCCCGGAAGCTGTTCGCCCCCGACGCCCGGGTGCTGGGCATGACGAGCGAGGGCAACGAGGTCGCCTGGCGCGGGTACGCCGCGGTGTCGGCGGCGAAGACGGCGCTCGAGGCGGTCTCGCGGTCCATCGCGCTCGAGCTGGCGCCCTACGGAATCCGGTCGAACATCGTCCAGGCCGGGGTCACCGACACCCCCGCGCTCAGGCTGATTCCGGGCAGCGGCCTGATGAAGGCCGAGGCTCGGTTGCGAAACCCGTTCGGCCGCCTTACCACTCCGGCCGACGTGGCGGACTTCCTCTGCCTCTTGTGCACCGACGAAGCGCGTTGGGTGAATGGCACCGTCATCCGGGTGGATGGCGGAGAGCACATCGCTGGGTGAACCTTTGGGACCTCTCTACCTGCACGCGCTCGGGCACTTCCACCCCGAGAACGTCGTCGACAACCGCTTCCTCGAAGAGCTCGACATCGGCACGAGCAACGACTGGATTGTCGAGAGGGTGGGCATTCGCACCCGGCGCACGGTGCTGCCGCTCGACTACATCAAGAAGACCAAGAACGCCGACGTGCGGGCGGGGCAGGAAGCGGCGGTCTACTCGAACCAGGAAACCGGGCGCCGCGCCGCCCTGCACGCGTTGGAACGCGCGGGGCTGAAGCCGTCGGACATCGGCATGGTCATCGCCGGCGGCTGCTGCCCCGAGATGGAATCTCCCGCCGAGGGGCCGCGGGTGGCCAAGGCGCTGGGCATCGAGGCTCCGGCCTTCGACATCAACTCGGCCTGCTCGTCGTTCGGCGCCCAGCTGCACCTGTTGTCGAAGATGTCCGGCCTGCCGAAGTACGTGCTCATCGTCAACCCCGAGAACAACACCCGCGCCATCAACTACGCCGACCGCACCGCGGCGGTGCTCTGGGGTGACGGCACCAGCGCGGCCATCGTCTCGCACGAGGTGCCCGCGCGGGTGCGGGTGACCGAGACTTCTCTCGACTCGTCGCCGGCCGGCGCCGACCTGGTCTACATCCCCCGGTTCAGCCACTTCGCCCAGGAAGGCAGCCAGGTTCAGCGGTTCGCCATCAAGCAGACCCAGGCCTGCTTAGAGGCGATGCTGCCTTCTGCCAACGAGCGGGCCGCGAAGACGGGGCGGGCGGTCAAGTTCGTCGGCCACCAGGCGAACGGGCTGGTGCTCGACGCGGTGGCGCGGCGCACGGGCCTGGCCGACGACAACCACTGGCACAACGTCGCCGACTTCGGCAACACCGGAGCCGCCGGGGCGCCCATCGTGCTGTCGCAGCACTGGGACGTGCTGACCGACGGCGACACCGTGCTCTTGGTGGTGGTGGGTTCGGGGCTGACCTGGTCGGGCCTGCGCTTCGAGGTGGGGGCCTGATGAAGTACGCCGAGTTCCTCGAGCGCCAGGCCTTCTCGAAGGAAGAGCTCTTGGGGCTGTCGCAGGGCAACCTGGTCGAGGACGGCCCGGCCGACTTCATGCGGTTGCCGGCGCCGCCGATGCTGATGGTGGACCGGGTTGTCGAGTTGACGAGGGCGGGCGCGCGCGGGCGCATCGTCGGCGAGCAGGACATTCACCTCACCGACTGGTTCTTCCACTGCCACTTCCGGGGCGACCCGGTGCAGCCGGGCTGCCTGGGCGTCGATGCCGTCTGGCAGCTCATCGGGCTGTACGTGGGGGCGGCCGGGGCGCCTGGCTCGGGCCGCGCGCTCGGGTGCAAGGAAGTCGAGTTCGCCGGGCAGATTCGCCCCTACAACCGGGTGGTCCGGTACGAGGTGGACATCCGCCGCTTCTCGAAGCTCGAGCAGTCGGGGTCGGCGGTGGCCATCGGCAGCGCCAAGGTGTCGGTCGACGGCGAGCACATCTACACGGTGAAGGACGCGAAGGTGGGCATGTTCCGGGGCATCGCGTACCCCGACTACCCGGCCCGGTCGGCGAACAGCGTGGGCGGCATCATGGCCCGGGGCGAAGGCTAGGCATGCTGACCGCCGACGAGGTGCTGGCGCTGATTCCGCAGCAGCGGCCATTCCGGTTCATCGACCGGCTGCTGGCGCTCGACGAGGCCAAGGCGGTGGGCGAGTACACCTTCCGCGCTGACGAGTCCTTTTACGCCGGCCACTTTCCGGGCGACCCGGTGACTCCGGGCGTCATTCTCATCGAGACCATGTGCCAGACGGGGCTGGTGGCCCTCGGCATCTACCTGCTGGGGCTCGAGCAGCCGCGGGAAGAGGTGGCGAAGACGGTCACCTTGTTCACCGACGCGGCCGTCGAGTTCGAGCGGGTGGTGCTGCCCGGCCAGACGGTGCGGGTGGACGCCGAGCGGGTGTTCTGGCGGCGCCGGAAGCTGAAGTCCAACGTCACCCTGTCGCTGGCGGACGGAACCACGGTCGCCCGCGGTACGGTGTCGGGAATGGGAGTTCGCCGTGCAGAGCGCTGAGCGCCGAGTCGTGGTCACCGGGCTGGGAGTCTTGGCCCCGAACGCACACGGCGCCGCGGCCTTCGCTGGCGCGCTGCGGGAAGGCAAGAGCGGCATTCGCCACCACGCGCACCTGGCCGAGGCCAAGTTCGCCTGCCAGGTGGGAGGAATTCCCGAGGGCGTCGAGGCGCTGCAGAAGCGGTACCTCACCGAGGAAGAGCTCTTCGCGATGAACCCGAACATGGTCTACGCGGCCATCGCGGCCATCGACGCGTGGACCGACGCCGGGCTGCCGCGGGTGGCCGCCGACGCCGAACCCGACTGGGACACCGGCGCCTTCATCGGCACCGGCATCGGCGGCATCGACACCATCGCCGAGAAGCTGGGGCCCAAGGTTGACCAGGGCAAGGTGGGCCGCCTGGGCAGCACCATGGTCGAGCAGATCATGTCGAGCGGGAACAGCGCCCGGGTGGGAGGGCTCTTGGGCCTCGGCAACCAGGTGTCCACCAACTCGAGCGCCTGCAACACCGGCACCGAGGCGGTGATCGACGCTTTCCTCAGGATTCGCGAGGGGCGCGCCCTGCGCATGCTGGCCGGCGGTTCGGAAGGCCACTCGAAGTACATCTGGGCCGGCTTTGACGCGATGAAGGTGCTGAACCGCGCCAAGAACGACGCTCCCGCCGAGGCTTCCCGGCCGCTGTCCGCCTCGGCCGCGGGCTTCATCCCCGGCTCTGGGGCAGGGGTGTTGATGCTCGAGAGCCTGGAGTGCGCCCTTTCGCGCAAGGTTCGCATCTACGCCGAGGTCCTGGGCGGGTTCGTCAACTCGGGCGGCCACCGCATGGGCGGCAGCATGACGGCGCCCAACGCCACCGGCGTCCGCCGCTGCATTCAGGGGGCGGTGGCGATGGCGGGCGTGCGGTCAGAAGAGATCGGCGCCATCAACGGCCACCTCACCGCCACCTTCGCCGACCCGCACGAGGTCGAGAGCTGGTCGAAGGCGCTGGGGCTGCCGCCCGACCGCATGCCGCTCATCCATTCCACCAAGTCGCTCATCGGCCACGCCCTTGGGGCCGCGGGGGGCATCGAGTGCGTCGCCTCGGTGCTCGAGTTGCACCACGGCTTCGTGCACGGCTCGGCGAACTGCGAAGACCTTCACCCGGCCCTCGCGGCCTACGCCGACCGAATTCCCCACCGCACGGTGGAAGTGAAGGACCTGAGAGTCATCGCCAAGGCCAGCTTCGGCTTCGGCGACGTGAACGGGTGTGTCGTCTTCCGCAAGTACGCAGATTGAACGCAGCGACAAAGGAGTACACGTGATGCCGCAGGAGATGGTGTTCGAGAAGGTGGTGACGATTCTGAAGCCGTTCGTGAAGGCCCCCGACGCGCTGGCCAAGGTGGGAATGGAGACCACCATCCTCGGCGAGCTGAAGGTGAACTCCGCCCGGCTGGTGGACGTCGTCCTCGAGATTGAAGACGCGTTCGACATCGAGGTCACCGACACCGAGGCCGACAAGGTGAGCACCGTCGGCGACGCGGTGAAGCTGGTGATGGCCAAGGCGAAGGCCTAGCGAGCCCGCGTGGCGGTGGGAAACGACGTGGTCGACCTGGGCGACTCAGCCATCGCCACGTCGCACCTGCGCCCGCGCTTCGTCGCGAAGGTGTTGACCGGGGCTGAGCGGGCCCGGTTCGCGGACGCCGGCGAGAAGAAGACCTTCCTCTGGGCATGCTTCGCGGCCAAGGAAGCGGCCTACAAGGCGGTGGCGCAGGTGCGGCCGCCGCCGGGTTTCGCCCCGCATCGGTTCGAGGTGGCCGGCGACTTCTCGTCGGTGCGGTTCGACGACCTGGTGCTGAACTGCCGGGTCGACGTGTCGGAGGGCCGGGTGCACGCCGTGGTCTGGCTGGGCGCCGAGCCCGAGCTGGCCGGAGCGCGAAGGCTGGGAGGGAGCGTCGACGCGAGCCGCGCCGCGCGGAGCGAGCTGTGCCGTGGGCTCGCCGCCGCCCTCGGATGTCCAACCGGAGAGTTGGCGGTCGAGCGAGACCGGGTGGCGTCGAGCTGGGACGGCTTCGGACCGCCGCGGGTCGAGCTGCGGGGGCGCGCGCTCGACGCCAGCGTCAGCCTGTCGCACGACGGCGAGTTCGTCGCGTTCGCCGCCCAGCGAGGCGGTTGCCCGCAGGCGTAGGTGCCTGGAGCTGTAGGCCGCTCAGCTGCGGCAAGGCTTACGCTCGTCAATTAGATGTGGAGGCTTTGATGACCATTCCCCGCGCACTGAAGAGCATCATCGCCGACGGGGAGTCGAAGACGCTCGAGTTCAAGAAGTCTACGGGCGAGCTGCGCGAGGCGATGCAGACCGTCTGCGCCTTTGCGAACGGCACCGGCGGCAAGCTCCTGTTCGGTGTGAAGCCCGATGGGCAGGTGGCTGGCCAGCAGGTCAGTGGGCAGACGCTACACGACGTCGCCCAGGCCCGCGACCGCTTCGAACCGCCGCTCGACATCGACGTCGAGACCGTGCAAGTCGGAGCCGATCGCGGCGTGCTCGTAGTCTCCGTGGCGGGCGGGAAGGACTCGGTGCCGTTCACTTTCGACGGCCGCGCCTTCGAGCGGGTGGCGAACACGACGCGCAAGATGACGCAGGCGCGGTACGAGGCGCTCCTGCTCGAGCGCGCGCACAGCCGTCGCCGCTGGGAGAACCAGGTCGCCGACGAGCTCACGATCAAGGACATCGATCGCGACGAGATCTTCCGAATCCTCCAGACGATCGAGTCGACCGGGCGACTGGCCGGCCCATCGGCC
>JAHFDQ010000198.1 GCA_023248915.1 Archangiaceae bacterium
CCAACAGCGTCTTCGTGCAACTGACGGCCCGCCGGCTGGACGCGGCGTCGGCCCCAGTCGGCCCGCCGGTCGGTATCGGGAACACGCTGGCGGTGAACCTCGGCGTCGGCGAGCAGGTCGAGCTCACCGTCGACGTACAGGCGCCCGAGTGGCTGACCTTCGACACGATCGAGATCTACTCGCACGCCCCGGGCCGGGACGCCTTCGCCGGAGCCCAGAACGACGTGCCTCCCGTGCCCGTCGTCGTCCGGACGCTCGATTCGACCGCGCTTCCGAGTGAGCCCGTCCCGGGCACCGGCGCGGCGACCTTTCGGCGCATCCACGTCATCGAGAAGCTGACCGTGTCGCCGACCTCGGACACCTGGTACGCGGCGGTGGTGCGCGGTAGCCCGCTGGCCAGGTCGATCTTCCCGCTCGCGTTCCGCGGGGTGACGTGCGCCAGCGGCGTGTGCACGGCCAACTCGGCGCAGGCCTTCGCCTTCACGAACGCCATACTCATCGACGCCGACGGAAGCGGCGCCTATGACGACTTCCCTCTGAAGCCGTGAACGAGCTCAGGAATCCAGCTCGGCCCAGTTCTCTACCTTCAGATCGGGCACCCGGGCGAAGCCCTTGCGGTCGTTGGCGACCACCGTGCTCATTCCGTCGGCGGTGGAACCGGCTGACCGGGCAACAGCACCCCCTCGCCGACCTTTGCCCGGCAAAGGGCGCAGTACTGCCCGGTCGAGGTGTCGGTCGACTTGATTGCGTTTCCCTTCGCGTCGCGCATGACGCAGCCGACGGTCGGACAGTGGTCGAGCCCGAGGGTGTGGCCGAGCTCGTGGACCGCGGTGTCGTTCAGCCGCCGCACCAGGTCCGCCCGCGTCTTGCCGTGCTTCCGGTACAGGTACCCGGTGACGACGCAGCTTTGGCCGCCGATGTTGCCAAGGCCGGCGATGCCCCAGTCGTGGACCTGCCCCTTCGTCGTCGAGATCTCCGCCTCGGTGACCGCCAGCACTTTCCAGGCCCCCAGGGGCGGGTCGGCGTCGATCGCTTCCAGCAGCTTTTCCGCCCGCCACCGGTTGCGGGGCGCGTAGAAGGCCGCCTTCGGCAGCGGGCGTACCGCATCGACGCGGGTCTCGGCGTTCACCCGCGCCCGGACCTCTCGCGCGATACCCTCCAGAAGCGCGGGCTCGACCTTGCCGAAGGGCAGAATCACCACGACCTGGCCGGTCGCGGCAGGGCCTTCCCCGGCAAGCGAGGCGGTCGCTGCGAAGAGGGCGGCGAGGAGGGCGAGGCGGAACATCATCGAGGTTCGACTCCACCCGAGGCCGTGCCGTTCCGGGTCGCCGATTCGGGCGGGCGGCCTGAACCCCGGCACACCCGAAGCCCTCAGGGCTCGCGCCAGACCACGATTCCAGGGCCCATCTGAGCATTCGCGGTCGACGTGTACAGGAAGGCCAGGGTCAGCTTGCCCGAGGGTGGGAGGGCCAGGTTGACGTAGTGGCCCGCGAGGCCGAACACCTTCCCGCCGTCTGGGCTGCAGACGGTGAAGGCGGTTCCGTCGTTCGACCGGGCCAGTTTGGGGCCTCCGCAGAGCTGCAACGCCTGCGTCGCGGCCGTGAAGTCGGCTGCGATGACCACCTTGCCACCGGCCCCCAAGGCCAGTGCCTGGAAGTACCGGGTGGTCTCGAGCGAGGCCACCGCTCCGTTCCTGGGAATCGCCACCGACGCGCCCCACGTCGCCCCTGCCGCGTCCGAAGCGGCGGAGTAGCGAAGCTGCACCGAAGCGTCCGCTCCGGCGAGGTGGTAGGCGACCCGTGGCAGGTCGCCGTCGAAGGCCACGCTCACCGAGGGTGTGGCGTCGGTCACCGTGCCCGAGTCGAAGATGGAGGCTGCGTTTGCCGACCCCGGCCGCCAGAACGCGAGCGTCACTGTGGCCGCGCTCGAGACGCCCAGGAACGCCGCGACTCCCGGCTTGCCGGCCGAGTCGAGCGCGAGGGAGAGCGGCATCGGGACGTTCGCGTCGGTCGCCGCCGCGAGGGGGAAAACTTCGGCCGTCGAGAAGCCCCCCGGGCCCGCGCCGTCGCGGCGGACGTAGAGGACGGCGCTGCAACCGGTGCCCGCGCACCGCAGCCGTTCCTGCCAGTAAGCGAGGTGTACGCTTCCGGCCGCCATCGCGAGCTGCGGGTCGCCCACTGCGCTCGCGCCCGGATTCGGGGCGCTGGCCACCTCGACCGTCCACGTCTCGCCTTCGTCGAGGCTGGTGGCCAGCTTCACTTGGGTCGCGCCGGTGGTGAACGCCACTCCCAGCCGGCCCGTCTCCGCGTCGCGCGCCAGCGACACCTGCCGGTGCGGGAACCCGTCGTCGACCTGGCCACTGGTGCCCACCGTCACCGGCGGCTGCCATGCTCTGTCCACTCCGTTCCAGCGGGTGAAGCGCACCCGGTCGTCCTGGCGCACCCCGTCACCGTTCGGGTCTTCTTCGACGAACGCCAGCATCGGTTGCTCGTTCTGGTCGAGCGCCATCGACACCGAGACGCCGATGCGGCTCGTCGCCGCCCCCGCGTCGGGCTGCTCGACGGCCCGGCTGGAGCCGGTGGGAGGCATGTCGCCCGCGGGCCTGCCGGCGTCGACACCCGCGTCCTCGCCAGCGTCTTCCCCGGCGTCGAGATAGCGGATGGGTTTCGGACCACACGCGGCGGCGGAAAGCAGGGCCGCCACGGCCATCGAACGGGTGAACCGAGTGCCGGCCATCACGGTCGGGCGCCCTTGAAGAGCTCGCGGGCGATCACCACTCGCTGAACCTCGCTGGTGCCCTCGTAGATGGTCTGCACGCGCGCGTCGCGCAGGTACCGCTCGACCGGAAACTCGTCGATGTAGCCGTAACCGCCGTGAATCTGCACCGCCTTGTCGCAGACCCGGTTGGACATCTCGCTGCAAAAGACTTTCGCCATCGAGGCCTCGCGCGAGAACGGGACTCCAGCTTCCTTCTTGGCGGCCGCCCTCCACGTCATCAGCTCGGCCGCCGAGATCTCGGTGGCCATGTTGGCGAGGAAGAAGCGCAGCGCCTGAAAGTCCCCGATGGGGTGGCCGAACGCGGTCCGTTCCTTCGCGTAGGCGATCGCCGCCTCGAGGGCCGCCCTCGCCACTCCGCACGCCTGGCTTCCGATGCCGATGCGGCCGCCGTCGAGGGCGATCATCGCCAGCTTGAAGCCGTCGCCTTCCTTGCCCAGGAGGTTGTCTACCGGCACCTCGCAGTCCTCGAAGGTGAGCGCCACGGTGTTCGACGCCCGCAACCCCATCTTGTCCTCGTGGCGACCAACGTGCAGGCCCTTCGAACCGCCCTCGACGATGAAGCACGAGATGCCCTTGTTGGCGGCGGGGGCGGTGCGCGCCCAGACGACGATGACTCCGGCGTAGGCGCCCGAGGTGATCCACTGCTTCGTCCCGTTCAGCACCCAGCGGTCGCCGCGCTCGACCGCGGTGGTGCGAAGCGCAGCCGCGTCCGAACCGCAGTGCGGTTCGGACAGGGCGAAGGCGCCGGCGACCGCCTGGCCCGAGGTCAGCCTGGGGACGAAGGTCTGGCGCTGGGCGTCAGTGCCGAACCGGTAGATGAGCTCGCCGCACATGTTGGTGACGGCCATGCCCACCGACGTCGAAGCACACACCTTCGCCACTTCCATCATCGCCAGCGAGTAGCTGACCGTGCCCGCGCCCGACCCGCCCAGCTCGACCGGCACCGTCACCCCCAGCAGGCCGAGGGCCGCCATCTCGCGGTAGAGGTCCGCGGGGAACTTCTCGTCGCGGTCGCGGGCCCGGGCGCCTGGCGCGACCCTCTCGCGCGCGAACTTCCGCGCCGTGTCGCGAATCAGCCGCTGGGTCTCGTCAAGCTCGAAGTCCACGGCTACCGAATCGCCTTCAGGTTGAACGGAAACTCGATGGGGCGGTCGCGCGCGTCGGGCGGCTTGGGGAAGGTCATCGTCGACAGCACCGCCACGACGCAGTCGTGCAGCTTCGGGTCGCGCAGCGTGGTCGTCTTCTTCAGAATCTTCGCGTCCTTCACCATGCCCTCGGCGGTGACGACGAACGAGGTCAACAGCTTGCCCTCGAGCACCTTCCCCTTCGACGCCAGCGTCTCTTCGTAGCAGGCCTGAATCTTCGGGTAGTGGTAGGCCATCACCGTCTTCACCGAGTCCTGGGTGAAGGGCATCTTGGTGACGTCGGGGGGCGGCGCGGCGTTCGGGTCGGCCTTGGGGCTTTCCGAACCGATGTCGGTCGCGTCCTTCACCAGCCCCTTCATGACGGCGCTCGACTCGGCGCCCGAGGCCGGCTTCTTCGCCTGAGGCGGGGCGGCCAGGGCCAGGGTCGCGGCGAGGACGACGCACAGCGCGATGGGCTTCATCAGGGTCACCTAGTCCTTCATCAGGGTGTTGGAGATGACGATGCGCTGAATCTCGCTCGTCCCCTCGTAAATCTCGGTGATGCGCGCGTCTCGGACGTGGCGTTCGGCGTCCAGTTCCTTGCTGTAGCCCATGCCGCCGTGAATCTGCAGCCCCTTGTTCGTCACCCGGCTGGCCATTTCGGAAGCGTAGAGCTTCGCCATCGAGCTCTCGACCGAGTGGCGCGCGCCCTGGTCTTTCAACAGCGCCGCCTTCCACAGCAACAGGCGCGCCGCGTCGATCTCGGTGGCCATGTCGGCGAGCATGAACTGAATCGCCTGGTGATCGCGGATGGGCTTGCCGAACGTCCGCCGTTCGGCGGAGTAGGCCAGCGCCTCTTCCAGCGAGGCCCGCGCGATGCCCACCGCCTGCGCGGCGATGCCGATGCGCCCGCCGTCCAGGGTGCTCATGGCGACCTTGAACCCGTCGCCCTCGGCGCCGAGCCGCCGCGACACCGGGACCTTCAGGTCTTCGAAGTACATCGAGCACGACAGCGCCGCGCTGATGCCCATCTTCCGGTCGGGCGGAGCCCGGTTGAAGCCGGGGCTGTCGGTCGGCACCAGGAAGGCGCTGATGCCCTTGTGGCCGGCGGCCTTGTCGGTCATCGCGAACAGCACCATCGCGGCGGCCCTGGGGCCGCAGGTAATCCAGTTCTTCGAGCCGTTGATGACGTACTGGTCGCCCTTCTTGACCGCGGTCGTCTTCTGGGCCGCCGCGTCCGACCCGGCCTCGGGCTCGGTGAGGCCGAAGCAGCCCAGCCTCTCGCCCCGAGCGAACGGGACCAGGAACTCGCGCTTCTGCTCGTCGGTGCCGTACTTGGCGATCGGGTCGCAGTAGAGCGAGTTGTTCACGCTCATGATGACGCCGGTCGACGCGCAGCCGCGCGAGACTTCCTCGACCGCGAGGGCGTAGCTGAGGTTGTCGAGCCCCGCTCCGCCCAACGCCTCGGGCACCGCCACCCCCAAGAGCGACAGCTCGGCCAGCTTCTTCACCGCCGCCGACGGCCACTCGTGGGTTTCGTCCCAACGGCGGGCATTGGGAATCAACTCACGCGCCGCCAGGTCGCGGCACATCTTCTGGATTTCCCGCTGGACCTCCGTCAGCTCGAAGTTCATCTCGATTGTCTCCGGAGCAAAGAGCGCGACATTCTATTCGCGGGCCCGGTCAGGTTACAGCGCTACCTTCGAACCCGACCTATACTGGCCGCCAGTGAGCAACCCGGACCTCGACCGTCTGGCAGCGGCCGTGAAAGCGCTGTACCGCATTCGCGCCGTCGAGCGGCCCCCAGGGCCCGACGGTTTCCGCGAGGTGTGGCACCACTGCCCGCAAGGGGCCGACCTGGTGTCGCTGGTTGACGCGGAGGGTCGGCTGGTTCGGCAGGAACTAACTTTGCTCGAGGACCTGCTCCGGTGGACGCCGGGCGACGGCGTGACGACCGGGGCCAGCCGCGCCGCGGGCACCGGAGGCCAACCCAGCGTGGCGCTGGTGTCGCTCGACGCCGAACCTTCGGCGCCCAGGCTGGCGCGGGCGAGGCGAGCCCTGTCCGGCTTCTCGGGCGCCGACCCTTACCTGCGCCACGTGAAGCAGGCCATCGACTTGGCTGGCCAGGGCCGGCCCATCGCCGATGCCCCGGTGGTCACCGGCAGCGTCGACGCCAGCAGGTTCCGGGCGAAGCTGGCGGCGGAGTCGGACCGCCGGTCGAAGCTGTGGTGGGGGCTGGCCGGGGCCGCGGCGCTGGTGGCGCTCGGGGCCGCGGCGGTCGGGCTGATCGCGCGCTGAACGGCCTTGAGAGTCAGCGGGTCGAGTCGCGGCGCAGCTAAACGCCCCGGAACGCCGGCGCCCGCTTCTCGGAGAACGCCCGGCAGCCCTCGCGCTGGTCTTCGGTGCCGAACAGCATCGCGAAGCTCTGGCGCTCGAGCTCGTTGCCGGTGCCGAGGCCGGCGTCGGCTCCGGCCAGCGCCGCCCGCTTGGCCTGGGCGACCGCCAGCGGGCCGTTCTCGGCGATCTTCTCGGCTACCGCCTTGCAGTGCGCCATCAGCTTGTCCGCCGGGACCACCTCGAGCGCGAGGCCTATCTCCTTGGCCTTCGCCGCGTCGATCTTCTCGGCGGTGACGATGAGCTCGAGCGCGCGGCCCCTCCCCAACAGCCGGGTCAGCCGCTGCGTGCCGCCGAAGCCGGGAATCAGCCCAAGGCCGACCTCCGGCAGCCCGAACTTCGCCTTCTCGGACGCGTAGATGAGATCGCAGGCCAGCGCCAGCTCGCAGCCTCCGCCCAAAGCGAAGCCGTTGACGGCCGCCAGGGTCGGCACGGCCAAGGCCTCGAGCATCGCCAGCACCCGGTGGCCCAGCCCCGAGAAGTCGCGGGCCTCGCGCGTCGTGAAGCCGGCCATCTCGGTGATGTCGGCCCCGGCCACGAAGGCCTTCTCGCCTGCCCCGGTGACGATCAGCGCCCGGATCGCCGGCGCCGCCGTCACCTGAGTGAGCGCCCCCTCGAGCTCGAGCAGCGTGGCGCGGGTCAGCGCGTTCAGCGCCTTCGGGCGGTCGATGGTCAGCGTCGCCAGCGCGCCGTCGAATTCGAGGCGGAGGTTCTCGTACGCCACGAAAGGCCTTCCTTCCCTAGTAGGTGTGAAACCCGCGCCCGTTCTTCTTGCCCAGCCAGCCGGCGTCGACGTACTGCCGCAGCAGCGGGCAGGGCCGGTACTTGTCGTCGCCCAGCCCGCGGTGCAGCACCTCGGCGATGGACAGGCAGGTGTCCAGCCCGATGAAGTCGGCGAGCTGCAGCGGCCCCATCGGCTGGTTGGTGCCCAGCTTCATCGCTGTGTCGATGTCCTGGGCGGTGCCCAGCCCTTCCATCAGGGCGAAGCAGGCCTCGTTCAGCATCGGGATGAGTATGCGGTTGACGATGAAGCCGGGGAAGTCGCGCGAGGTGACGATCGTCTTGCCCAGCTTCGTAGCCAGGGCCCGGGTGGCCTCGTAGGTGGCGTCGCCGGTGGCCGCGCCGCGAATGACTTCGACCAGCGCCATCAGCGGCACCGGGTTCATGAAGTGCATGCCGATGACGGCGTCGGCGCGCGCGGTGGCGGCGGCGATGCGGGTGATGGGAATGGACGAGGTGTTGGTCGCCAGCACCCCACCCGGCCGCACCGCGGCGTCGAGGTCCTTGAAGATCTTCCGTTTCAGCTCTTCATTCTCGGTCACGGCCTCGATGCCCACGTCGGCCCCTTTGCCGTCGGCGACTCGGGTGCTGGTGCGAAGCCTTGAGAGGGCCGCCTTGTGCTGGGCCTCGTCGAGCTTGCCCTTCTCGAGCGCCTTCTTCAGGCCGCCGCGCACGCGCTCGGCCCCCTTGTCGAGGAATGCCTGGGCCACGTCCACCAACGTCACCTCGAGCCCCGCCTGGAGCGCGACCTGCGCGATGCCCGCGCCCATCTGACCTGCGCCCACCACGACGATGTGCTGGTCCGCCATGCGCGACCTCCGGAGTTGGCGGCCTCATACGACGGCCCCAAAAGGGGGTCAACGGCGCCGGCGCTCAGCGAATCGGGATGACGACGGTCTCTTCGTCGCCGAGCCGGACCTGGGACGCGTAGACCTGCGGGGCGGCCGACCCCTGGCGGGTGACGAAGGCGCGCGCCTGGTAGGTGCCCGCGCGCAAGGCCAGCCTCTCGACCAGGTCCGGGCCGGCGCCGTTCGGCGTGCGGACTTCCTCGCGCTTCACCAGCAGGGTGCCGTCCCAGAGCTGAACCTCGACCGTCTGGATGGCGGCGCGATCGGCGGGCAACTGCCACACCAGCTCGCGGGCGACGGGAAAAAGCCCGGCCCCGCCCTTCCAGAGCCAGAGGCCGGCCACCGCGAGCCCCAGCCAAGGCAGCCGCTTGACCCACGCGGTGCGCGCCAGAGTCGCTACTCCTTCTTGGCCTTCTTCGCCGAACGCCGGGCCGAGATGTCGTTCACCACGACCTTCGGTTCCATCGGGCCGTCCTTCTTCTGGCCGTCCGGCACCAGCCGCACCTCGGCCTTGATCTCGACCGCCATGCCCGACAGCAGCTTCAGGAATTCCTCGCGCAGCTTCTCCGATTCGAGGAAGCGGCGGATTTCCTCGGTGACGACCCGCCCGACTTCGTCCTTCGTCTTCTCGGCCTGGGACACCAGGTGGGCCAGCGCTTCCTTGGGCAGCTTCATCTGGCTCGCCAGGTTGCGAATGCCCTCTTCGGTCATGAACAGCGCGCCCAACCCGGCGATCGCCACCTTCTTGACGAACTCGGGCACCCGACGGGCGCGCCCCCGCTCTTCCTCGATCGGTTCTTCCCCGTAGAGCGGGTCGTCGAGCGGATCGGGTTCGGCAACTTCGTCGGGGCTGGTCATCTGGCAGGTCCTCTCGTGGGCGCGCTCAGCCGCGGTGCTCGGCCGCTCTGGGCTGAGGTTGGCCGATCACCGGCAGGCGCACCCGGCTGTTCTCCTGCGAGATTCGGCCGGCGATCGTCTTGGCGATCTCGACGAAAGCCTTGGCCTCGTTCGAGTCGGGCGCGCCGACCACCACCGGCACACCGCGATCGCCGCCCTCGCGCACCCGAATCTCGAGGGGCAGCTCACCCAGGAAGGGAATGCCCATCAGCTCGGCCGCCTTCTTGCCGCCGCCGTGGTCGAAGATGCTGGTCTCGTGGCTGCAGTGCGGGCAGACGAAGCGGCTCATGTTCTCGATCAGCCCGAGCAGCGGCACCGACACCTTGTCGAACATCTGCTTGGCCCGGACGACGTCGGCCAGCGCCACGTCTTGAGGCGTAGAAACCAGCACCGCGCCTGCCGCGCGCACCTGTTGGGTGATGGACAGCGCGACGTCGCCGGTGCCCGGCGGCAGGTCGAGCACCAGGTAGTCGAGCTCGCCCCAGTTCACGTCGCGCACCAACTGGGTGAGCGCGCCGTGCAGCATCGGGCCGCGCCACACCAGCGCCTGGTCCGGTTCGACGAGGAAGCCGATGGACATCACCTTCAGGCCGTGGGCCTCGAGCGGGTCGATGGTGCGCCCGTCCTTGCTGGTGGGCCGCTTCTTGATGCCGGTCATCAACGGAATGGAAGGCCCGTAGAAGTCGGCGTCGAGCAGCCCCACCTTGGCGCCGCACTGGGCAAGCGCGACCGCCAGGTTCACCGCCACGGTGCTCTTGCCGACGCCGCCCTTGCCGGCGCCGACCAGGATGACGTTCTTGACCCCCGGCAGCAGCGGTTCGCCGGTCGAGGCGTCAGGGGCAGCGCGCACCTTCGCGCCCCAGTCGATGTCGAACTTCTCGAGGCCCGGCACCGCCTTCAGCGCCGCCTCGGTGTCGGCCTGAATCTTCCCCTTCAGGGGACACGCCGGGGTGGTCAGCTCGATGCGCATGCGGGCGACCCCTCCCTCGATGCGCAGGTCCTTCACCATGCCGGCCTGCACCAGGCTGACGTTCAATTCGGGGTCCATCACCT
>JAHFDQ010000199.1 GCA_023248915.1 Archangiaceae bacterium
GCCGAGGCCGAGGCGTTCGGGACGCTGTGCCGCGTTCTCGAAGGCGCGCTCGGCCTGGCGGCCGAAGGCTAGACGCGGTCGAAGGTGAGCTCGACCGTGGTGCCCTTGCCCACCTCGGACTCGAGGCGAATGTCCCCGCCCATGCCGCGCATCAACTCGCGGCAGATGGCGAGGCCCAGCCCGGTGCCCACCCCGACCGGCTTGGTGGTGAACAGCGGCTCGAACACCTTCTCGCGCAGCTCGACCGGAATGCCCGCGCCGTTGTCCCTCACCTTCGCCATAACCTTGCCTTCGCGCTCGGCCCAATCGACCTCGATGAGACCGGCGCGCCCCGCCCCTTCCATCGCCTGGGCCGAGTTGACGATCAGGTTCAACAGAATCTGGGTCACCTTCACCGGGCTGCCGCGCACCTTTAGCGGCCCGCCGGTGACCCGCAGCCGCGCCCGGGTGCGCACCTCGGCCGAGGCCAGCTTGGCCGCGAACCCGGCCACGTCGGCCAGGTCGCACGACGCCTCGCCGTCGTCGCCCCGGGCCTGGGCGCGAATGCCGAGCGCGACCTGCCGAATGTGCGTGGCGCCGGTCTCGATGTCCGCCAACAGCGAGGGCAGATCGTCGAGCGTCCGTCCGACGTCCTTGTCAGGCTGTTCGGCGAGCTTCGGCCGGATGAACTTCCCCAGCGTCTCGAGCTCGCCTCGCAGCGCGCTGATGTTCTGCGTCATGTAGGCGACCGGGTTCATCAGCTCGTGCGCGATGCCGGCGCTAATCTGGCCGATGGCGGCGAGGCGCTCGGAGTGCAGCATTCGCATCTCGATCTCGCGCAACCTGCCCTGTAGCCCGAAGATTCGCAGCGAGTCCTCCAGCACCGCCGACAGCTCTTCGCGCACCCACGGCTTCACGAAGTAGCGCGCCACCTGCCCGCGGTTCACCGCGTCCATCACCGCCTGCATGTCGGAGTAGGCGGTGATGATCATCCGCTGGATGTCGGGGGCGGTCGCCCTGACCTTCTCGAGCAGCTCGACGCCCGTCATCTCGGGCATGCGCTGGTCCGACAAGAGCACGCCGATCTCCCCTGGACGGGCGGCGATGATCTCGAGCGCCTCGGCGCCCGAGCCGCAGGTGATGACGTCGAGGCGCGCCCGGAAGTTCGCGTCGAACACGCGCCGGTTGAGCGGCTCGTCGTCCACGTACATCACTGCGGCGAGTTCGTCCTTGACCATGGGTGTTCCTCGCCCGGGGGTGTACCGGCAACCGGCCGGCCGGTCCAGCGCCTTGTCTGCGGTTGCCCGTCTGGCTCGTTTTCCAAAGAGGGTCGCGCTTGCCCCAGGTCGTCGCCGGGACCCGTCGCGGGTGGCCGGGCTTCACTCTGAGCGCGGCCTCGAATGTCCCGGGCACGGCGCTTGCGAAGAGGTCGAGCGTGCTCCGCCGCGCTCTCGCCCTGCTGCTCGTCGTCGGCCCTGCCTCCGCGGGCGCCTACGAGCTGAAGCACGACTCGACCGGCGCCGAAGCGCGCTGGGCGGGCTCGGCCGACTTCGTGGTGAGCCCTTCTTTCGACGCCGACCTAGACGCCCGCGGCGCCACGGCGGCCGTCGGCGCCGCGATCGATACTTTGGGGCGGGCCACCGGCGCCCTGAGCGTCACCGTGCGCACCGGGACTACGCAGGGGGTCGGCTACGACTTCGCGCCCGGAGCTTCCAACCAGAGCGAGATCGTCACCATCGACTCGGACTGGCCCTACGACGCCTGGGCGCTCGCCGTCACGGTGGTGACGGTGGACGTCAAGACACACCGGATTCTCGACGCCGACATCACGCTCAACACCGGCGCCTTCCGGTTCGCGGTCATCGGTCGTCACGAGGACGACGACGGCAAGGAAGGCGGGCGCCGCCAGGACGACGTCCAGAACACCGTCACCCATGAACTGGGCCACGCGCTGGGGCTGGCCCACAACACCGCGGACACCGAGGTCGTCATGTACCCCAAGGCACTGCCGGGCGAGACGGGCAAGCGGGTGTTGGCGCTGGACGACGAGGCCGGCCTGGCCTTCCTCTACCCTCCGACTCCCGAGCGGGACGAGGCGCAGGGCGACGTGCCCCCGCGGGTCGGCTGCTCGACCGCGGGCGGGCTACCCTGGGGCTGGATTGCGCTGTGTCTGGTACCTGTCATTTCGAGGCGGCGGACCGCGCTCGCAGCCGCCGCCGGCGTGGCGGTGGCCCTCGCCTGGCCGGGGACATCGGTCGCTGCCAGCCGCGCGCGGCGGCCGGCTCCGGCGCGCGAGGCCGCGGTGGTGGCCACGGCCGAGGTGCTGTCGGCGCGCACCCAGGCTCCGAGCCCGGGGGCGAGGCTGCTCGTCACCGAGGTGCGGGCGTCCGTTCGCCGCTGCTTGAAGGGCCCCTGCCCCGCGACGATGGTGGTGCTCGTCCCCGGGGGCCGCTGGGGCTCGGTCGAGCAGTGGGTGGACGGCGCACCCCCTCCCGCTGCCGGCGACGCGGTCGGCCTCACCCTCGCCGTCGAATCGGGAACGCCGGCCGCCCGCGGCGCCGAGCTGTACCGGCTGGCCGAGGCGCGGGACTTCGCAGCGTTCGCGTCGGGGCTGTCGGCCGCCGCGCTGGCTTTCCCGGCGCTCGCCGCTGGGTCGAGCCCGCCCCGCCCGGTGGCCGGAAACCCCCCGGGCCCCGCCGTAACCGCGCCAAACCGGGCGGTCCCGGCTGGCCCGACCCTTGAAGTGAGTACCCCCGGCAGCGCAACGCCAAGGAGAAGCCGATGAGCACCCCCACCCGCCGCATTCTCATCGTCGACGACGAGGAGAACGTCTGCAATGCGCTGCGCCGCAGCCTCCGCAAGGAAGGCTACGAGATGTTCTTCGCCCACGAGCCTTCCGACGGCCTCGAGCTGATGAAGCACACGCCGATCGACCTGGTGCTGTCGGACCACCTGATGCCGAACATGACCGGCCTCGAGTTTCTCAAGCTGGTGCACGACCGGTACCCGGACTGCGTCCGGATGATGCTGACCGGCCACGCCGACATGCAGACCGCCATCTCGGCCATCAACCAGGGGGAGATCTACCGTTTCCTCACCAAGCCCTGGGACGACACCGAGCTCAAGGTCACCCTGTTCCTGGCTTTCGAGCAGCTCGACCTGCAGCGCGAGAACCGCCGGCTGCTGGCGACGGTGCGGCGCCAGCACGACCTGATCCAGGAGCTCGAGCGCGAGTACCCCGGCATCGGCGCCATTTCCCGCGACGAGGACGGGGCCATCATCATCGAGCCGTCTCGGCCCGAGGCGCAGTAGCCCGGCGATGGACTCGGCCGAGAAACCGGGCGACCCGTTGACCGGCCCGGCGCCGGTGCTGATCGCGCTCTCGCGCGGCGCGCCGCTGGTCGGCGCCGGCCCCGGCTTCCCGAGCACCGAGGCCGTGGTCGAGGCGCTCGTCCGACAGGGAGTCTCGTTCGCCTTCGTCCGCCCGAAACAGGGTGAAAGCCACCCCGAGGCCGTCGTGGTTTACGACCGTCGCGACGGCTGGGGACCGCTCGTTTCCCACCTGACCGAGGAGGGCGCGGCGGTGGTGCTGCTGGGCGCTCCGCTCGGCCGCTCCGAACCGGCGTCGCAGGCGGCCGGCCCCTTGCGCACCGCCGCGACTCCCGAGCAATTGGTCGCCGCCCTGTACCGCGCTCAGGGCTTCCTCGAAGCCCGACGCGGGCGGGTCCGGCCCGAAGTCGATCGCGCCGAGCGCGCCGAGTCCGCCGGGCTGGTCAACCGGTTTGTCCAGTCGATCGCGTCGCAATTCACGGTACCCGAGATCGTCCGGGTCGCGGTGAACAAGACGCGCGCCCTGTGCGACGCCGAGGGGGCGTCCTTGCTGCTGGTCGACCCCGCGACCGGCGCCCTGTACTTCGACACGGTGGCCGGCGCGGGGTCTGACCGCCTCGAGCGGGTGCGCCTCGCCACGGGTCAAGGAATCGCCGGCGCGGTCGCGATGCGCGCGACGCCGATGCTGGTTGCGGACGTCCGAGAGTGCTCCGACTTCGACCCGGCGACCGACACCCACACCGGGTTCCATACCCGGTCGGTCATCGCCGTTCCGCTGGTGTTGGGAGGGGACGTCCTCGGGGTGCTGGAAGCCGTGCGCAGCGCCGCGCACCCGCCGTTTGGGCAGGAGCACCTGGGGCGCCTCGAGCAGCTCGCTCCGCACGTCGCCATCGCGGTGCACAACGCGCAGATCACCACCGAACTCAGGGCCACCCGGTCGGCGGTGCTGGCCGCCAACGCCGGCCTCGAGGCAAAGGTGCAGGAACGCACCCAGCAGATCAGCCGCGCCAAGCGCGAGTGGGAACGCACCTTCGACGCCATCCAGGAACCCATCGCCCTGCAGCAGGGCTTCGAAGTGAGGCGGGTGAACGCCGCCTATGCCGCGCGGGTGGGCGTGCCCATCACCCGGATACCCGGCCAGACCTGCTACCAGTTGCTGGCCGGGCGCGAATCGCCCTGCGCCGGCTGCCCCCTTACCCGCGGGCGCTCGGCCGAGCTCAGGGGCGAGCTGGCGATGAGCGGCTCGTCCATCTTACGGTTCTCAGGGTATTGGATGACCGAAGACCCGGCCGACCGCGCCGTGGTGGTGCACTACCAGGACGTCACCCACCAGCGCGTGCTGCAGGAACGGTTGCGCGAGAGCGAGCGCTTGGCAGCCGTCGGCCAACTGGCCTCGGGCGCGGCGCACGAGATCAACAACCCGCTCGGGTTCCTCACCTCGAACCTGTGCTCGCTGCGCGCGACGCTCGACGAGCTGCGACCGGCCGGCCGAGCCAAACCCGCGACGTGCACCGAGCTGGCGACCGCGCTCGAGGAGGGCCTCGAGATGATCTCCGAGTCGCTCGAAGGGGCGCGCCGCGTCGCCGACATCGTCAAGGGGTTGAGAGAGCTCTCCCGGCTCGAGATCGGGCGCCTCGAACCCTGCTGCGTGAACGCCTCGGTCACGAGAGCGTTGAGGGCCGAACTGGGCGACGACGCGTCGAAGGTCGAGCGGTCGCTCGACGAAGGCGCGACGGCCATCATCCCGCCACTCCAGCTCGACCAGGTGCTCGGCCACATCCTGCGCAATGCTCGGCAGGCGGTGGCCGACCCGAGCCACATCTCGGTGCGCACGTCGGCCGACGCCCGCGAGGTGAAGATTGAGGTGCGAGATCGGGGCGAGGGCATTCCGCCCGAGAACCTGCACCGCATCTTCGAGCCGTTCTTCACCACCCGGGGCATCGGCAAGGGCATCGGGCTCGGGCTGACCGCGGCCTACGGCATCGTCAACCGGGTCGGCGGCACCATCGACGTGGCGTCCGAACCGGACAAGGGGTCGACCTTCACGGTGCGGGTGCCCCGAGCCCTGCCGGCGGGGGACAGCCCCGGAACGACCGCCGGAGGACCGCTGCACTCCTGACTTCCGTTCAGCGCCTGGCGAACACCCACGAGTAGACCAGCTCGGCCGAGCCTCCGGTGACGCCCTCGAACTTCGCGCCGGCGACCGCCCGGGCCAGGCACTGGTCGAGCAACAGGTCGGCGGCTTCCCCACCGGCGTCGCTCTGGTTGCCCACCACCTGGGCCGACTCCACCCGGCCCGACGGGCCGACGCGAATTCGCATCGAGCGCCTGCCCGCGAGCCCCGCCCTCCGCCCCAGCGCGGCTTCCCAGCACGCGGCCACGGCCGGCCCTCGAAGGGCGAGCGCTTCCCTCGCACGCGCCGGGTCGATCGCCCCGATCGCAGCCGGCAGCGCCTCGGCGAAGTAGACCGACACGCTCGACGCGTCGGCCGGGGCCGGCGCCCCTTCCAGCGAAGAGAAGTCGAGCGCGTAGCCCCGCGTCCCCGGGTACTGGGTGGCCCCCAGCACCGCCACCACGCACCGCTCGGAGTCGGTCACCGGCGCCGGCTCGCCTCCCCCTTCCACCATCACCTGCACCGGGCTGGCCGCCACCACGAAGCGGACGCCGGGCCGGACCCCCAACCCCCTTGCCAGGCAGGCCCGCACCCCTGGCGCCGCGTCGAGCAGGCCGCGGTCGTCGGGGTAGAGGCCCTCGGACAAGAGCCGCACGTAGGCGAGCGCGGCCCAGCCCGAAGCGGGGCGGTCCGGGGGGAGGACTTCGAGGCGCGACGGCCGTTCGCCCGGGCCCCACGGGTAGACCCAGGCCACCTCGCGCATGCAGCGACCTACCGAGGCGCTCGCCCCTCCGGCGGTCTCGAACATCAGGTCGGCGAGCCGCCCGTCGGCCAGGACGAAGTCGAGCGTCACCCGTCGTTCTCCGGGCCGGGCCACCGCGTCCCTGGGCCAGCAGACGTCCATCAGGGCCCGCGCGCCGACCGTCGGCCGGGCCGAGGGAGTGGCGCGAAAGACGGCTCCCCCCTGGCCGGCGGGAGGCGGGCCAGCCTTGCACGCGCACAGCGCCAGGCCGAGAACCCAGGCGCCGCGCCGCATGTATCACGCCACCGGGCGTACCGCGGGCGCGGTCTCGGGGTCGAAGCGCAGCATGCGCTTGATGCCATTGCGGTCGAGCACCAGCCTCACCAGTTGGACGGACGTCTTGTTCACGTCGCCGTCGTCCACCGTGAAGCGGAAGGCCATGTCCACCTGGTAGCTCTTGGCCGCCTTCACCCGGCCGACCGAGAAGTCCTCGATGTCCACGTACTCGATGGCGCCCTCGGGGTCGTCCATGTCGCGCAGCAGCCGGTCGATGTTCAGACGGATGATGTCGGTGACGCCGCCCGCGATGCCGCCGCCCATCCTCGGCAAGAGTTCGGAGTCGAGGACGATCTGCTTCTGGTACCGGATGACGGTCTCGGCACGCTCGCCCTGCGTCACGGTGACGAAGTCGTCGGTGTGGCGCAGGGCCTCTATCTCCTGCGGCACCAGCACGGCGACGCCGTAGTCGACCTTCTCCTTGCAGACGCCGATCTCGTCCTTGGTGACCGGGTCGAAGATTCGGGTGGTGCGGTCGAAGAGGTAGCGCGAGAAGTAGCTCGAGAAGATGCGCCGCAGCCCTTCCTTGATGCGGTCCTTCATCATGTAGCCGACCACCAGCACCAGGAAGAAGTTCAGCGACGCCTGCGGCACCCGAAGCTGGGCGGCGAAGGCCACCGCGGTGGCGAACGCCATCGCCACGCCCGCGGCCACCGCGAACGCCGCTTCTTCCCACCCCTTGCGCCTTTCCTCGCGCCGCACGCTGAGGAAGAGGATGTTCATGCAGAACTTCTTCAAGAAGCCGATGCGGTGCATGTATTCCTCGTTGTCGCCGGTCGGCGACAACACGGACGAGAGCTTGTGTTCCTTGCGGTAGCCCTCGTCCGCCACCACCTGCGCCATCAATTCCTTCCGAACCTCGGTGTACGGGCCGGTGCGCGGCACCCTGTCCATGTCGGCCACCGCGGCGCGGAAGAACTGCTCGACCGACAGGCTGAGGTACTCGTCCACCAGGCGCAGGGACGCGCGCGTCTTCTCCTCCAGCGGGAACTTCGAGACCAGCGCCGCGGTGAGGGCGCGGTAGCGCTCGAACATCTTCTGCACCTGCCGGACCGAGTCCTGGGCGCGCAGCTCGAGCGGCGCCTCGGCTGGGATGTCGCCCCCGGCGGCCGTCTTGTCGCACCACTCGTCCACCTCGCGCGAGAAGCGCCTGAGGCACCCGCGGACGACGCAGGAGAGCATCTTCGCCAGGTAGACGAGCTCGGCCTCGGGCTTCAACTGGCCCAGTTGCAGCTTCTCTTCCAGCCGCACCAGCGGCGAGTGCTCGGCGGTGAGGATTTCGTCGAAGGACAGCATCGGCGTCTTCAGCCGGACATAGTTGTGGATGTCGGCGTAGAAGTCGGCCCGGGGGTAGGTGTCCTCGTCGACGTTGAGGCTGGCGGGAAGAAACAAATACGCGTCGACCAGGTACATCGACGAGGGGTCGACGCCCGAGGGCTGGTACTCGAGCTTGATCTCGAACTGCTTGCGGTCGTGAATGTCCAGCCGGTTCTGGAGCAGCGGCTGAGGGCCCATCATGCGCACGGCCGACAGCTTAAACCCGAATTCGGGGCAGCCGCACCTGCCAACCGGCGGTCAACCCGAAGCACCCGTCTTTGGCACCGTGGCGGCGACGGCCACGGGCACCGGCTCGGACAAACGCTTCGGCGTCGCATTCCACACGCGGCTGGCCAGGTACAGGCCCGCCAGCGCGATCGGCACCATGGCGATTGGCCAGCGCACCCAGTTGGCCGCGTCCTTCGCTTCGCCGCCGGAGGGCAGCAGCCGGCCGAAGACGAACGCCTGGGCTGCGGTGCCAAAGTACACGAAGCCGTCGATGATGCCG
Organism: Archangiaceae bacterium; assembly: GCA_023248915.1. GTDB lineage: Bacteria > Myxococcota > Myxococcia > Myxococcales > Myxococcaceae > JAHFDQ01. The sequence goes on from JAHFDQ010000199.1 coordinate 8,326, forward strand.
GTCACCAAGCCGGCGTTCTTCGTGCCGCCAAAGTCGGCCGACGCCGTCCCCGAGAGCATGCCGTGTACGCCAATCACACACAGCGACATGAACACCATCAGCCAGGACATCGCCGGGGTGCCCACCGCCAGCACCGCCCCAGCGCAACCCGCCAGCATGCCGCCGTAGAGGACCGCGGCGACCGGCCCCCGCCTGGACCCGAACACGTGGTCCGAGATGAAACCAGCGAAGACGCCCCCAAGGATGCCGGCGATGCACAACAGCATTCCCCAATTGCGGTAGACGAAGTCGGTCTGGCCGATCGCCTTCGCGTAGGGGCGGAACCACTTCATCACCCCCTGGCGTAGGAAGCCGCTGCAGAACTCGACCGCGACGATGATGAGAATCACCCGCTGGGTCAGCATCTTCCGGGCGACCGCGGCGAGGCCGACCGGCGCAGTTTGCCCCGAGCTGGCGTCGCCAGTGTCGAAGTCGGCGAAGCCCGCCTTGGCCGGACTGTCGCGAATGACGAACGCGGCGACGGCCAGGCACCCCGCCAGCACCGCCCCCGGCACCCAGAAGGCGGTCACGTAGCCGTAGGCCTCGGCCAGCGCCTTGGCCCAGTCGTACGAGAAGTACAGCCCCAGCGAGATGAGAACGCCGAACAGCCCGCCGAGCACTCCGCGCTCTCGCACGTGAAACCAGGGCGCGTTCACCTTGACGATCGACACCGCGCCGAAGCTCTGGAAGTACATGTTCAGCGCGTTGAGCCCCAGGAAGGCGGGGACGAGCGCGTCCTTCGGCCAGGCGCCCGAGGTCACCTGCCACATCACGACGGCCATCAGGGTGTTGGCCACCGCGGCCCCGCCGGCGGCGAGCAACAGCGTCACCCGGCCGCCCCAGCGGTCGGTGAGCGGCCCGTTCAAGAGGAAGGCGCACCCGTAGACGGCGGCCCCGACCGCGTCGATGTCGCCGAATTGGGCCTTGGTGAGCAGCCCGTCCTTCTCGAGCAGGTCGACGATCGCCCCCAGGTTGTAGCGGCCGAAGTAGAGGAAGGCGTAGGTCAACCCCAGCGGAACCCAGTTCGACACCCGGCGGCGGCGGAACGCCGGCGAGTGGCCCAGGTCCACCTTCGGCAGGCGGTTCAGCACCACTCCCACCGTGAGCAAGAGCAGGACGATCGGCAGCAGGTTCCCGAGCCATTGGGGCATGACGGTGGCGGACCTTAGTGGCGATGTCCCCGCTCGCCAAGCGGGGCAAGCGGGCTCAGCTAGGCCAGACCCCGGGCCAAGAGCCGCGTCAGGGCGATCTCGGTCTTGGCGTCGGGCACGTCGCCGGACCGGCAGGCCTCGAGCAGCTCGGCCACCGGGCGCCAGGCCACGGTGGCGCCTTCCTCCATCGGAGAACCGTCGCCGGGAGGGGTAATCTCCGGCCGCCCGGTGACGTCCACCGCGGTGAGGAACACCTTCTCGGACAGAATGCCCGGCGCGACGAAGAAGGGGCCTCCGAGCAGTTCGATGTCGGCCGCCGATACCTCGATGCCGGCTTCCTCGAGCACCTCGGCCGC
>JAHFDQ010000200.1:0-1566 GCA_023248915.1 Archangiaceae bacterium
GGGCGTTTTCACGCCGTCGGCGGGCGGCGACGGCCTCGCCGGCGGCGACGGAACCTCGGGCGGCGGTGGGGCGGGGGGCGGAGGCGCCTCGGCCGACTGCTGCACCGACACCGGCCTGTTCTGCCTGTGTGTCAACGTCTGCAACTCCGATTGCGCCGGCGGCGGAGGGGCGGGAGGCGGCGCCGGGTGCGGCGGCGGCCGGGGCACGGGCGGTGGAGGAGGCGGCGCTTCCATCGGCGTGCTGCTGGTGGACTCGTCTCCGCAGATTCGCGCCACCACCATCACCACTCAGCAGGGTGGCGCTGGCGGCAAGGGCGGAGACGGCGCCTCGGGAGGCATCGGCGGCAGCGGCGGCCCGGGCGGCCCGCTCGCCGACGACTCGGGCGCCGGCGGCAGCGGTGGCAAGGGGGGCAATGGCGGCAACGGCGGCTCGGGAGGCGGCGGAGGAGGCGGCCCGTCGGTGGGCGTCTACAGCGCGGGCAGCTCGGTCGCGGCGCTCACAGGCGTCTCCTACACCCTCGGGGCAGCGGGCGCGGGCGGGTCGGGCGGCGCCGGAGCGCCCGGTGGCTCGACCGGCATCTCACAGACCGTGTTCCCTTAGCCGCGGCTTTCGGGCTATCTCCCCGAGTCCATGCAAACCCTCCTCGTTTCCCTGGTCCTGGCCTTCAGCGCCCAGCAGCAGCTCGAAGGCGGCGAAGTCGCCGACGGCCCAGTGCACTCGACGTTCGGCCCCGGCGGGAAGTACAGCGTGGTGAAGCACGACAAGGCGGCGGGAGACACGCGCGCCGACGGGAAGTGGACGGCGACCGGCGACTCGGTCGAGGTGAAGGTCGCCTCGTGCAAGGGGCCGGCGTGCAAGGGGTTCGAGGCCGGGTTCAAGGCCGACCTGGTGATGGTGGGCGAGCGCGCGATGACGGTGAAGAGCACGCCGGCGGACGCGGCGCTCGGTTCGGGGGCCTACTACTGCCGCTACCAGGGCTGCGCGCGGCGCATCGGGGTGATGGTGGCCGGCCACGACGCGCAACCCTTGGCGATGCGCTTCCTGGTCGACTTCCTCATCGACAAAAACCGCGGCCGCGACACCAAGACGCACGCCGACCGGGCGCTCGCCGGCTCGTCGTGGGTCGAGCCGTCCGACGACGACAAGCCTGCCGAACAGACGGTCGTCTGGGAGGGAGAGAAGGCCGCCGACAAGCTTCTCGCCCCGACGCTCACCTACTGCACGCGCAACGAGGCGGTGGGGAAGAAGGCCGCCGACCAACTGGCCAAGGACCTGGCCGAGTTGCCGTGGGTGGGCCGGCCGGTCGCGAAGGCCAGCGCCGACGCCGCCTGTCTCTGGGACGTGCGGTTGCTGGTCGGCGACGACGTCAAGGTGCCTGCGCGGAAGTAGCCCCGGCCGCCTCGCGCGGACGCGGCTTTCGGGAGGGTTCTCGTGAGGCTGCTCGTCGTCTTCTCGCTCCTCGTCAGCTCGTGGGCGACCGCGCAAGATGCCGGCCTGCCTCCTCCGCCGGTCCCGCCTACCGCGACCGAGCCTGGCGGGCCGACCGAGCCCGATCCTTCGCCCGC
>JAHFDQ010000200.1:1576-9858 GCA_023248915.1 Archangiaceae bacterium
TGGCTGCGCCACGCGGGCCCCTCTCGCGCGTCGTCTTGAAGGGCGGCCAGGAACTGGTGGGCGTCGTCCTGTCCCGCGAAGAAGGGCAGGTGGTGCTCGACGTCGCCGGCGCGGGCCCGGTGACGCTGCCCCTGCGCGCGATTTTGCGCATCGACGCCGAGGTGAACGCTTCCGTCCGCGAGTCGGGCGAGGTGTGGTCCACCGACCCGAACCGCACCCGCTACCTGTACGGCCCGTCGGCGATGATGTTGAAGAAGGGCGAGATGTCGTTCTCGCAGAAGGAATTGGTGTTCAGCACCTTCGCGTACGGCCTGACCGACCACGTGTCACTGCAGGTCGGCAGCGTCATCCCCGCGCTGTTCCTCGGCCTGCCGGGCCTGAATGCCATCGGCGCGGTCAAAGTCGGCACGCCCGTGGCCGAGTGTTTTTCCGTCGCCGCAGGGGCGCAGGCCCTGTTGATTCCGGGCCTGGGGAACAACGCCAACCCCCGGCCCGTGGGCGTCGCCCTCGTCTTCGCCACCGCCACGCTTGGCAACTTCGACCGGCACCTGTCGGTGTCCGCGGGGCGGCCGTTCCTCTTCGGAGACACCGGGTCGACCAACTCGGTCGGCGACTTCATCTTCACCGTGAGCGGCAACATGCGGGTCTCTCGCCACGTGGCGCTCATCAGCGAGAACTGGCTGGTGCCGTCCCTGGCCACCGGCACCTTCGGCGCCGCCGGCTCGGTGGCCGCCCGGGTGATGGGCGAGCACATCTCGGCGGACATCGGCGGGGTGTGGCTGGTGACGCAGGCGGGCTTCGTCACCGACGGCGTGCCGATTCCCTGGCTGGACTTCACCTACAACTTCTGACGCGAGGCCATCGCGTTAGGACACGTGGCGCGCCTCGGCGCGGCGCTTCCGGGCCTGCAGCTCGGGGGCTTCCTTCAAGCAGGTGGCGAGAATGCCCAGCGACGTTCCGAGGGCGTTCAGCCCGGTGCGCGTCAGCTCGGGCGCCTGCTCGCCGACCTCGGGGTAGCCCCGCTCGTCCGGCGTTTGCAGTTCCCAGTTCCGGAACAGCCGGCCCCACTCGCTCGCCAGCACTTCCTGCATTTTGGCCTTCGCCAGGAAGGGGTACCAGAAGCTGTCGTGGTACATGACGCTCGCCAGGTAGGCCCAGGGCGCGAGCACCGTCTTCAGCGACCACTCGATGGGCTTCTTGAGGGGCCCCCAGTAGATGCGGTGCTGCATTCGCGAGGCGAACGTCATTTCCTTGAAGGGGCCGTCGAAGTTCCAGTTCTCGCGCGCCGCGTCCTGGTCACCGACTATTTCGATTTCCCGCGGGTCGCCGCAGCCCAGCCCCGCGTCGTGCGCCAGGCGGATGAACTTGATGGACAGGGGGTCGAGCCCCATCAGCTTCGCCGCCACCGCGTCGATGGCGACCTGGTCGGCGCTCGCCAGGAGCACGTTTTTCACGTGCGGCACCATGCAGCGCGGCCCCGGCCCGTCGCCGGCGAAGGTGCCGTCCATCACCGCGAACAGGCCCCGGTGAATCTTCTTCTGGATTCGCAACAGGTCCACCAGCGTCTCGTGGATGACGGGGTGCGTCCAATGGCGCCGCTCGTTGAGCAGCCCGCCGAAGGCGTTCTTCATCGCCCCGGTGGTGGTGGTGAAGACGTGCGTCTTCACCGTGGGCAGGTGGATGATGTTCTCGCCGATGAACCGGCGCGGAATCGAAAAGCCGTCCGGGTAGACCTCGTTCAGGCACAGGAACTTCTGGGTGAGGTCGCCGACCGCCTCGCGCACGTCGACCCAGTCATCGCCTTCGTAGAGGTGCACGTTGCGCAGCCCGTGCGCCTGAATGACGTTGAGCTGCTTGTTCTCGCGCTCGCCCAGGTGGGCGTCGATGACGACGGTGCGGTTGTGGCAGGCGTGGATGAGCGAGGGGTTGTACCCGTCTTCTTTCATCGCCCGGATGACGCCCTCGAGCTGCCAGGGCGTCGTCGAGCTGCCCGGGTAGAAGAAGTGCCACGAGATGTTGACCTTCAGGGCCGTGTCGGCCGTGCGATCGACGACCTCCTGGTATCCGGCCAGATTCATGAGCTCGTGGTAGTCGGCCAGCACCGTACGGGGAGAGGTACGCAAAATGGCCACACGCGACTTTGTGGGTTTGCCTGGGGGCATGGAGGTTCCTCGAGGGTTCCGGCAGAGGGTACAACCGTCGAAGGCACTCCAGTCATCCCTTTCGACTGTGCTAGCCTAAGTCATTCCCCTGAGCCGTCGGGCGGAGACGGCTAGGAGCTTCGACATGCTCAAGAAAGCGGCCCTGATGGGGCTGACGGCCATCGGCCTGTACGGCTGCAATTCGACCAAGCCTCGGGAAGGCGCGCTGCTGGCCCGAGTGACACTCGACGCCAAGGTGCGGGCGAGCTGCGTCGTCGTCGAGGTCGGCGCCCCCGGCCAAGCGGTGCTCGGGTCGGCCCGGCTCGAGGCCACCGACGCCAAGCGCGAATACAGGGTCGCCGTGGCCCGGGGCGATTTGCCCGCCCAGGTTTTCCTCAGGGCCCGGACGCTGTGGGGCGCGGGCTGCGCCGACTCGGGAGTGCAGACCGGGGCGAGCCAGGACCAGACCTCGGGGTTTCCCGCGGGCGACGTCGCGACCATCTCGCTCACGGTTTCCGCGCCTCCAACCTCGGATGACGCCGACGGTGACGGCTTCGCCGGCGTGCCGAAGGGCGGGCTCGACTGCGACGACGCCAATCCGGCGGTGAACCCGGCCGCCACGGAGGCCTGCACCGGGCTCAAGGACGTCAACTGCAACGGCCTGGTCGGTTGCGCCGACCCGGTGTGCGCTTCGCAGTCATGCACGCAGCCGGCCTCGACGCTCGCGTTCGTCACTCCCCCGCTGACCCTCGCGGCCGGGCAGTGCTCGCCCGCGGTGACGGTCGAGGTGCGCACCGTTTCGGGCCTGGCGGCTCCGGTGATTGCGGCCACCCCGGTGACCTTCTCGGGCGCTCCTACGACGGGGCTGGGCTTCTTCTCGGATGCAGCCTGCGCCACCCAGTCGGACACCGCAACGGTCGCCGTGGGCACGGCCCAGGGGACCGTGTACCTGCGCGCGACTGTTGCAGGCGACGTGGTCGTGACCGCCCAGGCCGCGCCGCTCAACTCGGCGACCCAGACCGAGTCCGTCACCGAGGGCGCGGCCGACCGCCTCGCCTTCGTCACCCCGCCGCGCTCGGTGCTCGCGGGGGACTGCTCGGGAGCGGTCACCGTCGAAGTGCAAGACGCCTTCGGCAACGGCGTCGTCCAGACGGCCTTCACGCCGGTGACCTTGTCGGCCCTACCGTCCGCCGGGGTCGGCTTCTTCCGGCAGCCGGACTGCACCGGGGCGGCCACCGGGCTCGGCGTCGTCGGGGGCCAGAAGCGGGTCACCTTCTATTTCAACGCCACCACCGCCGGGACGGTCACCGTGACCGCCGATTCGGCGCCGCTCACCTCGGCTTCACAGGGCGAGACGGTTGCCCCCGGGGCGGTAGCGGCGCTGGCGTTCCTGACTCCTTCCCGAACCGCCGTCGCCGGCGCCTGCTCGGCGGTGGTGACGGTCGAGGTCCACGACGCTTCGGGCAACCCTTCTCCGGTCGGAGCCTCCACTGCGGTCTCGCTCGCCGGCCCTTCGCTCGCCGGGTTCAGCCTGTACGCCGACGCCTCGTGCGGCGGTGCGGCGGTGACTCAGGTGGTGCTCACGGCCGGCCAGGCTTCCGCCAACTTCTATTTCCGGGGGCAGCTCGCGGGTTCCGGTTCGCTGGCCGCCACCAGCCCGGGCCTCACCTCGGCGTCCCAGGTCGCGACGGTGGCCATCGGCCCGGCGAGCGTGCTGGCCTTCGCCACCGGGCCCCAGACGGTCCAGGCGGGAAGCTGCTCGGGCCAGGCCACGCTGGTCACGCAGGACGGCTTCGGAAACCTGGCGAACGTCGGGTCGGCCACCGGGGTCCTTCTGGTCGCGGTCGGCACCTCGGGCTTCGCCTTCTTTTCGGACTCTGCCTGCGCGACGCCGGCGGTCGGGGTCTCGATTGCAGCCGGTTCGAGCAGCGCCGGCTTCTACTTCGCCAGCACGGGCTCGGGCACCGCCACCGTCACCGCCACCGTCCTGGGCTGGCTGCCGGCGACGCAAGCCGAGACCGTGAACCCCGGAACCGCGAGCCAGCTCGGGTTCGTCACCTCGCCCCAGACGCTCGAGGCAGGGGCGTGTTCGGGAGCTGTCACCGTCCAGTCGCAGGACGGCCTGGGCAACGCTTCGGCTCTGGCCGCCACGACGACCGTGAGCCTGACCGCGGCCCCCAACGCGGGGTTCGCCTTCTATTCCGACTCGACCTGCACCACTGTCATCACCTCGGCCACACTGGCTGCGGGGGCGAGCTCGGCGAGCTTCTACGTCCAGGGCACCGCGCCGGCCGCCGTCACCCTCACCGCATCGGCCGGGGGCCTGACCGACGGCACCCAGGTCGAGACGGTGACCCCCGGGCCGCCGGCGAAGCTCGTCTTCGTCACCGCGCCCCAGACGACCGTGGCGGGCGCCTGTTCGGCCGTGGTCTCGGTGCAAGCCGAGGACGCGGTCGGCAACCCTTCCGCCCCCGCGGGCGCGACGACGGTGGCCCTTGTCGGTGCGCCCAGCTCGGGCTTCGGTTTCTACTCCGACGCGGCGTGCACGGTGTCCGTCAGCTCGGTGACGGTGGGGGCCGGCACCGACACGGCCAGCTTCTACTTCAAGGGTACCGCGGCCGGTGGAATCGGCGTGACGGCGTCGGCCGCGCCGCTGACCGACGCTACCCAGGCTGAGACCGTGGTGCCGGCGCCGCCCCAGCAGCTCGTCTTCGCCACCGCGCCTCAGTCGGTGGTCGCCGGCGTTTGCTCGCAGGCCGTCGGCCTGGAATCAAGGGACGCGATGGGCAACCCCTCGGCCCCGGCCGGCGCGACGACGGTGAGCTTGACCGCGGCCCCCAGCGCGGGGTTCACCTTCTATTCCGACTCGACCTGCACCGTCTCGGTCACGACCGCGACGCTCTCCGCGGGCGCGTCTTCGACCGGCTTCTACTTCAAGGGCACGGCGGCCGGGACCGTCGACCTGACCGCCGCGGTCGCGACCTGGACCAGCGCCACCCAGTCGGAAGTCGTGGCCGCGGGCGCGCCGGCGCAGCTCGCCTTTACCACCGCGCCCCAGGTGGTGACCGCCGCCGGCTGTTCGGCCGTCGCCACGGTCGAGTCGGAGGACACTCTCGGCAATCCTTCGGTCGTGGGCGCCGCGACCTCGGTGACTCTGTCCGCGTCGCCGAGCGCGGGCTTCGTCTTCTACTCGGACGCTGCGTGCACGGCCGTCGTCACGGACTCGACCATCGCGGCGGGCGCCAGCGCGGCGAGGTTCTACTTCAAGGGCGCGGTGGCCGGGAACGTCACCGTGACGGCTTCGGCGGTCGGGCTGACCAGCGCGCTGCAAAGCGAAACCATCAGCACTGGAACGCCGACCAAGCTCGCGTTTCTCACCCTGCCGCAGACGGTGACGGCCGGGGCGTGCTCGGGCCTCGCCACCGTGCAGGCACAGGACGTCGCGGGCAACCCCTCTGCTCCGGTCAGCGCGACGACGGTGAACCTGGGTGCCGTTCCGCCCGTCGGCTTCGCCTTCTATTCCGACCCAGCCTGCACCGCGCCGGTCGCCAGTGCCACCATCGCCGCGGCGACGACGAACGCGAGCTTCTACTTCAGCAGCACCACCGCCGGGAGCGTCACCGTCACCGCGTCGGCGGCCGGCCTGACCAGCGCGACGCAGGGTGAGACCGTGAACCCCGGGTCGCCCAGCGTACTGGCCGTCACCACGCCGGCCCAGACGCTGGCGGCCGGAGCCTGTTCCGCCGCGGTCACGGTCCAGTCAGAGGACGGGGCCGGCAACCCCTCTGCGCCCGCCGCCCCGACGACGCTCAACCTGGCCGCGGTGCCGGGCGCCGGCTTCACCTTCTATTCGAACGCGACCTGCACCGCGGTCGTCGCGGCTGTCACCCTCGCGGCCGGCTCGACCACGAGGAACTTCTACTTCAAGGGCACCGCAGCCGGGACGGTCGCCGTCACCGCTTCGGCGGCCGGCTTCACCGACGCCACCCAGAATGAGACCGTCAACGCGCTCGCCGCGTCGAAGCTGGTCTTCGCCAGTCCACCGCAGACGGTCAACACCTTCGTCTGTTCGGCGGTCGCGACGGTGCAGCGGCAGGACACCTACGGCAACCCGACGACCGCCGGGGCCACCACGGTAAACCTGACCGCGGTCCCGGTCGCCGGGTTCAACTTCTATTCGGACGCGGCCTGCACCACCGTCACCGCCACGAGCCCCATTGCTGCCGGCAGCTCGACAGCGAGCTTCTACTTCAAGAGCACGACCGCCAATTCCGTCACCGTTACCGCCCAGGCGGTCGGGCTGACGAACGGCGTTCAGGTTGAGACGCTCACCGCGGTACCGCCCAGCCAACTGGCCTTCACCACCCCGTCGCGGACGGTTGCGGCGGGGGCCTGCTCGGCGGTGGTCACGGTGCAGGCGCAGGACAGTCTAGGCAACGCGTCGGCCGTGGGGTCGGCGACGACGGTCAACCTCTCGGTGTCCCCGAGCGCGGGCTTCACCTTCTATTCGGACGTGGCCTGCACCACGGCGGTGGCCACGGCAACCCTGGCCGCGGGCGCGACCACGACCAACTTCTATTTCACCGGGACGGCGTCCGGCGCCGTGACGGTGACCGCCGCGGTCGCCGGCTGGACCAACGGAACTCAGGGCGAGACCGTGAACGCGCTCGCAGCGTCGAAGCTGGTCTTCATTACTCCGCCGCAGTCCATCAACACCTACGCCTGCTCGGCGGTGGCGACGGTTCAGCGGCAGGACACCTACGGCAACCCGACCACGGCGGGTGCCATCACCGTGGCCCTGGCCGCCGCGCCGCCAGCGGGCTTCACGTTCTATTCCGACGCCCTCTGCTCGGTCGTGGTGGTGAATCGCCCCATCGCCGCCGGAGCCTCGACCGCGAGCTTCTACTTCCTGGACACGAATGGCGGTGGCGTCACCGTCACCGGTTCGTCGGGGGGACTGACGAACGCGACGCAGGCCGAGACCTTCACCGTGGTTCCGCCCAGTCAGCTGGCCTTTGTCACTCCGGCGAGGACGACCGTCGCCGGAGCCTGTTCGGCAATCGTCACGGTGGAGTCGGAAGACGGCCTCGGCAACCCCTCCACCGTCGTCTCGGCGACGACGGTCAACCTTTCGGCGGTCCCGAGCAGCGGTTTCACCTTCTATTCGGACGCGACCTGCACCACCGCGATTGTCGCGGCGGTGGTGGCCGCGGGCACGAGCACGGCCAGCTTCTACTTCAGCGGGACGGCGGCCAGCGCGGAGACGGTGACCGCGGCGGTCGCGGGCTGGCCCGACGCGACCCAGGGCGCAACCATCAACCCCGCGGCGGCGAACAAGCTGGTCTTCATCACCAGCCCGCAGACGATCAACGCCGGCGCCTGTTCGGCGGTGGCGACGATTCAGCGGCAGGACACCTATGGCAACGCGACTACCGCCGGCGCCATCACGGTGGCGCTCGCGGCCGCGGGCCTCACCTTCTATTCCGACGCGGCGTGCACGACGGTGGTGGCCAATCGGCCCATCGGCGCAGGGGCTTCGAGCGCGAGCTTCTTCTTCAAGAGTAACGTCGCGGCGACCGTCATCGTCACCGGTTCGTCGGCGGGTCTGACGAACGCGACTCAGAGCGAGACCATCTCGCCGCTGGCGCCCACGGTGCTGGCCTTCACCACCGCGGTGCAGACGCTCGCGGCCGGCGCCTGTTCGGGCATCGCCACCGTGCAGTCGCGAGACTCGTTAGGCAATGTGTCCGCGGTCGCGGCGGGCTCACTGGTGTCGCTGTCCGCGGCGCCCGCGTTGGGCTTCACCTTCTTCTCCGACGCCGCCTGCTCGTCCGCGCCCATCACCAGCGTGAACATCGCCGCGGCGGGCACCACGGCGAGCTTCTACTTCTCGAGCACGGCCTCAGGTGCGGTGACCGTGACCGGTGACGCGGCCGGAGTGGGCGTAGGCACGCAGGGTGAAACCATCAACCCGTTGGTGGCGAACAAGCTGGTGTTCCTCGGCAGCGCGCAGGCGCTCGCCGCCGGCGCCTGCTCGGCGGTGGCGACGATTCAGCGGCAGGACACCTACGGCAACCCGACCACCGCCGGCGCCATCACGGTGGCGCTCGCCGCCGTGCCCGCAGCGGGCTTCACCTTCTA
>JAHFDQ010000608.1 GCA_023248915.1 Archangiaceae bacterium
AAACCCTCTTTTTTTGGGCGAACAGGCAGTCGCGGAACACAGTTTAGCGGGAAGGGCGCTCCAGGCTATTGTGTCGTTACGAATTCATGGAGGTAAGGGCATGAAGGTCGCATCCTTGGTCACCAGTGGAGCGCTGGCTCTGGTTTCCCTCTTTTTCTTCTGGAGCGCCGCGGTCTCGGCGAACCAGATCGGCCAGAGCGTGGTCGAGAAGCCGTTCGAGCTGAAGGCGGCGGCGACGTCGAGCAAGAGCGCTCCCCCGGAGGAGGTCGCGGCGAAGGTGCGCGAGCCGGCTCCGGAATCTTCCACGAAGGCGCGGGAGGCGGCTCCTTCGGCTCCGACTGGAGCTACCGAGGTGGCGACTCCCACCTCTTCGGCGGCGCCCACCGGAGCTCTCGCGGTTGTTCCGGCGCCCGCGACGAGTGCCCCGGCGGTAGCGGCCCCCCCGCCGACCGGGGTGGTGGCAAAGCCGTCGGCTCCGGCTCCGGTCCCGGCCCCCGCTGCCCCCGTCGTGGCGGCGGCACCTGCGCTGGCGCCTGCTGCGAAGGCGGTGCCTGCCCCAGCCGCACCGGCTCCGGCCCCCGCCCCGGCCGGTGGAGTGGCAGCTGCCGCGGCGCCCGCGCCGACACCGGCGCCCGTGCCGTCTCCCAAACCGGTGGTGGCCGCGGCGCCCAAGCCGGCTGCTCCTCCGGCGCCGCCCAAGCCGGCTGGGCCGAAGTTGAACGACGACGCCGGCGCGCTGAACCTGAAGGCCGACGCTCCGGCCGAGGTCTACGTGGACGGCAAGCGCGTCGGCAAGACGCCGCTCATCGGGTTCAAGCTCAATGCCGGTTCCTACAAGGTGCGTTTCGACTGCACGGTTGACGGCGCCAAGGTGCAGGGGGCGGTCAAGCCCATCACCGTGCCGCCATACGCCGAGGTCGACGTTGACCACGAGTGCGCGTCGGACAAGGCGCCGTAAGAGGGCCCCCTCAGCGCTGCTTGCGGGGCCTCGGAATCGAATAGCTGTCGAGGCGGTTCAGCATCGTCCGTCGCGAGATGCCGAGAAGCTTCGCGGCCAGCGTCTGGTTGCCCGCAGACTTGTCGAGCGCGTCGAGAATGCGGCTCCGCTCGGCGTCGTAGCTCTCGTCCTTGCCTTGCGGCACGTTGGCCGCGGGCGGGCCGGCGTCTGCCCGTCGGGACAGGACGGGCGTGGACAGCTTCTCGGCCGGTAGGAGATCTGCCTCGAGCGTCTGGGTGGTGCAGAGCAGCACGGCGCGTTCGATGACGTTTCGGAGCTCGCGAATGTTGCCCGGCCAGCCATACCCCTTCAAGAGGACGAGCGCTTCGGGCGTCAGCGAAGGTTCGCCGGTGCGCCCCGACTGCTTGGTGGCCTGGGCGATGAAAGCGCGTGCCAGCCCCTCGATCTCGGCGACGCGCTCGCGCAGCGGAGGAATGACGAGCGAGATGCCGTTGAGGCGGAAGAAGAGGTCCTGCCGGAAGTTGCCGCGCTTCACCTCGGTCTCGAGGTCGCGGTTGGTGGCGGCGATGAAGCGGACGTCGATGGGGCGTGGCCGCAACCCGCCGACTCGGAGGACTTCATGCTGCTCGAGCACCCGCAGCAGCTTCGCCTGGATGGATGCCGGCAATTCGCCCACCTCGTCGAGCAGCACAGTGCCGCCGGTCGCGGTCTCGAGCAGCCCGGCGTTCGTCTTCACGGCTCCGGTGAACGCACCCTTCTCGTGGCCGAACAGCTCGCTCTCGAGCAACGTCTCTGACAACGCCGCGCAGTTGAGGCGAAGGAAGGGTTTGGCGGCCCGCGGCGACGCTGCGTGAATGGCCTCGGCGAAGACTTCCTTGCCCACGCCGGTCTCGCCCATGAGCACGACGCTGATCGAGCTCGAAGCAATGCGCTGCACCATTTCGTGCAGCCGCTGCATCTGCGGGTCTTTCACGATGATCTGCCGCTCGTGTCCGGGGGCCGACTCGCCGGGGAGGACGGCGCAGGCCTGCGCCATGAGCGCGTCGGGATCCTTGCCGTCTCGGCCGAAGACCGCGACGCCCAGCTTCACGGGCGCCCCGCGGGCAGCCAGTTCGCGGTCGAGGCGGTCGCAGACTCCCTGGGCCCGGGGGGCGCCTCCACCGAGCAGAAGAACCTCGTACTCGCCAGGGCCGTACGAAGCGACGACGTCCGTCGGGCCCACGGCCTCGGCCAGCGCTTCCTGGGCGACGCTGGGGGTGGCGGCCCCCTCGAGCCGCACCCTCACCAGCGAGAAGGTCAGTCCGGTCTCGGCAGCGCGCGTGCACTCTTCCTCGAGGCGGCCCTCGAAGTAGCCGTGGGTCCACAGGCGGCGGGGGCGGGCCGACGCGGAAGTGGCCCGCTGCAGAATGGCCGTCACCGATCCGAACTCGATGACGTCGCCTGGTGCCAGCCGCACCCGTTCTCCCTGGGCGAGCGTAGTGCCGCGAACTCGAGTGCCGTTGGCGCTGCCCTGGTCTTCGATGCTGATCGGAGGCCCCAGGCGAACGACCGCGTGGCGACGCGAGATTGCGGGCAGATCGATGCGTAGGTCGGCGTCTTCGGCGCGTCCGATCACCACCTCGCCGCTCCTCGGAAGGGGGAGCGTGGACACCGTTTCCTGCGAGAACACCAGGAGTCGGAGCCCACCGTCGGGAGGTGCCTCGTCCTCGTTGTCGACGAGAGTTTGGTCCGGATCGGCCATTGGGGCCGATGGTATGCGGTGCCCAGGTCGAGCACTACTTTGCGCTGCCGATCCCCCGGGCTACTCAGTCACGCAGTCACCCAGTCGACGCGGACTCGCGGTCAATGGGCTAAGGGGCAACGCCAATCGGCGCGCGCAACTCACCGTCTACAGGGTGGTGTGCACGACCTCATCGGTCGATTCGAGGGCCTGGCGGACAGCGGCCCTGGCCCTGTCCGTCGCGGTCTCGGCAGGCGTGGCGGGCGTGGCATCGGTGACGGCCCCAGGGGTCTGCACTTGGTAGGCGCGGTCGCCCTCGGTGCGCATGCCCGGCGCCGCGGATTCACCGCTGACCATGACCAGGTCCTTGTGGAGCAGGCCGTCCGGGGTGCGGTAGCTCACCGAAGTGACACCGCCGTGGACGCCCGCCAGGAAGACGGCTCCGTCGACTACGACCACGTCGACCAGGGTGGGGTCTCTCACGACCAGGCGGGTGAGGGCCTGACCGGGAGCGATTTCCCTACGCTCCCCAACCGATAGATCGATCGGGTCAGCAAGGGCGGTGAACGGGAGGAGGAGGGCGAGTAGGGTTTGGAGGCGCATCATGGCGAGGCCTTTTACAAGAGGCGCGCCATCCGCGCACCATGTGGTTTCAGGTAGTTGTCTGGACGACGGTGCCCGATTTCCGGACTGGAGGCGCAAGGCGCGTACGGGTGCTGCGCTTAGTGCGCACTCTCTGACCTACTGCGTCAATAGACAGGGTCGGCGTAGGCCCCCGAGAGCGATCTCCCCACTTCCAG
>JAHFDQ010000609.1 GCA_023248915.1 Archangiaceae bacterium
ATGGCCGTCTACGTCGTCGTCGAGGTGGCGGTGTCGGTGTTGCTCACCCAAGGCTGGGGAGTGGCGTCGGAAGCGGTGGACGTGCGCAGCGCGAAGCGGCTCTTGCCGCTGGTGGGCTTCGGCGCGGGGCTCGCGTGGACAGGCGGAGGCTTGGCCATCGGCGCGCTGGCGAAGCGGGTGGGGCCCGAGGCGCTGCTGTTGCTCGCCCCCGTCGCCCTGGTCGGCGCGGTGGGCGTACTCGCCGTGCTCGCCCGGAACGACATCGCCGAGTCGAAGCGGCAAGAGCGCAGCGAAGGCTTCCTCAAGGACACCGCCGACGGGCTTCGCTACATCGCCACCGAGCCGCTGATGCGGGTGTTGGCGGCCGTCGTCACCCTCGAGCTGGTGGTCGAAAAGGTGACCGACCTGCAACTGCTCGCCACCGCGCAGGCGCGCTTCGCCGGCGAGACGGGCGGAGTGGCGGCCTTCATGGGGCTGTTCTACGGCGTCACCGGAGGCGTCACTCTGCTGGCGCCGGCCGTCACCGGGCGGCTCTTGGCGCGCTTCGGCAGCACCCGCGCCATCGTGACCGCCCAGGCCTGGGTCCTGGCGGCGTCGGTGCTGTTCCTCCTCTTCCCCCTTTTTCCGGTGGTGGTCTTGCTCACCGGCGGCGACCGGGTGCTGAAGCAGGCGTTGGGGGCCCCCGCGCGCTCACAAATATTCGGAGCCGTGCCCGCCATGCGCCGGGTGCAGGCGGGAGCGCTCTTGCGCGGCGTGGTGGCGGCGGTGTTCTCGGCCTTGGCCGCGGTCGGGCTGAAGGCGCTGCCGCCGGGGCTGCCCGTCCATTGGCTCTCGTTCGGGACGGTGGCGGTGATGGTGCCCCTGTTGCTGTTGTCGCGGCGCTGGCTGAACCGCGGCTACTTGGAGGCGCTGCAGCGCTCGGTCGACCAGTCCCGCATCGACCTCGACTCGGGGCAGCACGTGCGCGAGCTCGACCGCGAGCAGGTGGCCACCCTCGCCGACGAACTCGCGAGCCGCGACGACAGCCGGGCCGTCCTTGCGGTGTCGGTGCTTGCTTCGAGCAAGCTCGCCGTCGCCCGGCCGCTGTTGGTGCGGGCGCTCGCGCACCCGTCGGCCGAAGTGCGCGCCCTGGCGGTGCAGGCGCTGGGGCGCGGGGGAGACCCGGCCGACGCCGAATCGGTGGCCCGGGTGCTCGCGGGCTCGACCGAGGAAGAGGTGCGCTGCGCCTGCTTGCGGGCGCTGACCGACCTGGGAGGCCCTGGGGCGCTGGCGCGCCTCGAGGCGTGCAGCGACGACGCCAGCCCGAGGGTGCGAGCACTGGCCCGCGCCGGCCGGGCGAGCCTCTTTCAGGTGGGGGTGGGTTCGGGCCGCGGCGCCGGAGCCGAGCTGGTCGCCTTCGAGGCGATGCTGGCGTCGAAGGTGCCCGAAGAGCGCGAGGCGGCGGCCTGGGCGGTGGGCGAGGTGCCCTTGAGGGCGAGCGGGCTTCGAGCCGGCTTCACCCCGCTGCTCGAGGACGCCTCGCTGCCGGTGCGCCGGGCCGCGGTGGGTGCCTCGGGCGGGTTCGCGGACGCGGGCATCGTGCGCGCGCTGGTGTTCGCCCTCGACGAGCCGGCGACGTCCTCGGCCGCGTTCGACGCCTTCGCGAAGCTCAACGACGCGGGCGTGGGGCAGGTCGAGAACGTGCTGCGCGACGCGCCGCCGGCGGTGGTGTCGCGCACCGCCTCGGCGCTGTCGCGGGGGACCGGGCTGCGCGCCACCGAGCTCTTGAAGGGCCTGTTGGGCCACGCAGACTCGCAGGTGCGCTACCGGGCCAGCCGCGCCCTGGTGGTCAGGCGCCGCCAGGACGGCTGGACTCCGCCCGGGGAAGACCTGCTGTTGCGCGCCATCCAGGTCGAGCTGCGCCAGGGCTACCGCTACTACGCGGCGCAGGAGGCCCTTTCGGGCGAGCTGAAGGCCGGCGACGCCGAGCGGCGTTTCGTCGCGGGGGAAATCGACTCGCGCATTCAGGAAACCGAGCGGCGGCTCTTGGCGCTGGTGGCGGTGGTGGCCGACCCGCGCATCGCCCGCCTGTCGCACCACCTGCGCGACGCGAGCCCGCAGGTGACGGCCCGGGTGCTGGAATTGGTGGACCAGTCGCTCGACACCCGCCTGTCCGCGCTGGTGGTGCCGTTCCTCGAGCAGGTGCCGGCCGGGCAGCGGACGGCGGTGGGCGAGGCCGACTTCGACGTGCCCGAGCGGTTGCGCGCCGACCCGGTGGGCGCGCTGGTCGAACTGGGCGACGCGCACTTGCGGCGCTGTGCGCTGCTCGCCTTCGGCGAGCGGATGGCCGAACGGTTTCCCGAGCTGACGAGTCAGGAGGAACCCTTGCTTCGACTGGTGGAACGACTCCGCTTTCTGCGCAGCGTCCCGGTGTTCAAGAACTTGGCGCCGGAAGACCTGATGAAGCTGGCCGAGATTGCCGCGCCGGTCGAGCACCCGGCGCGAAAGGTCATCTTCAAGAAGGGCGACCCGGGCGACGTGCTGTGCGTGGTGGTGCGCGGCCGGGTCGAGATTCGCGACCAGGGCCAGGTCATCGCCAGCCAGGGGCCGAACGACTTCTTCGGCGAGCTGGCGCTGTTCGACCAGGAACCGAGGTCGGCCGACGCGGTCTGCGTCGAGGATACCGAGCTGCTGGAAATCGGCGGCGCCGACCTGGAGTCGCTGATGGAACGGCGCCCGGAGATTGCCCGCGAGATTATTCGGGTGCTGGCGAAGCGGCTCAGGAAGACGACGCAGGAGATGATTACGAGAGGGAAGTGAAAAAAAGGGCCGGGGACCCAAACTGCGTGCCCCGGCCCATGGCCTAACTCGCCCCTCGGCCGCTGGGGCTAGGCCTCGAGCACCATGGGGTGCTCGAATACCAGCAAAGTCTTCCGCTGCTCCCGGCTCTCGATGTCGAGGACCTCGACCTCGCCCGCGGCGTTCTCCTCGACGTACACCCGCGTCGGCTTCTCGATGCGGTGCTCGAGCAGCTGACCGGCCGGTCCCCCGAAGGTGACCTCGATGCTGCCCTCTGCCGAGCCCTTGGTCGCCAGCTCGATGTCGAGCAACGGCGCGTGGGCTTCCATCGGGAAGTTGCCCACGTCCCGCCCGATGATTTCCAAGCGCACCGGGTGGTCCCGTTCGTGCTCGGCCAGTCGGCGCAGGTACGCGCCCCATCGTTCGGCCGGTATCTCGCGCGTGCGAAACATCGCTCGCCTCCTGATGTCAGAAAAGTGTCCATCGCCAGCCCCGGAGGGAAGGGGCAAGTCCCGTTCACCCCGTGCTACGACGCCCACCGCATGCCGCGCCGGTTTCCGCTCGGGTACATGGACAAGGTTTGCCTGGCGGCCACTCTCGCGCCCAACTCCTCGTTCGCTCCCACGTGGAGGCTGGGTGTCACCGGCGCGCTCCCGGAACCAGCGCTGCGGCGAGCAGTCGCCTGGCTGGGCGG
>JAHFDQ010000610.1 GCA_023248915.1 Archangiaceae bacterium
TTGGCAAGTCCTGGAAGGGGAATCTTCCTGTTCTTGAACTGGACGCGGCAGCCGCATCTGAGGCCGATGTCGTCAAGGCCCTGATGGCTCGGGCAAGCCTGACCGGCTCCCAACTCAGAGTCGTCCACAGCGCCCCTCCGGCGTCATGACTCCGTCGCTCTTGGGGGCGCGGATCTGAAGAGTAGGGGCGGTCGCCGTGGTGCGGGAGTGAAAAGTGGGGTACCTCCTCGCACCGGGCAATCCCGCCATGAGCGACCGGGTTAGGTCAATACAGCGCCTGCAGCTCAGTGCCGGGGTAGTAGTGCAAGAGGATGCGCCGGTAGTCCCAGCCGCTCTCGGCCATCGCCTTGGCGCCCCACTGGCACAGGCCCGCGCCGTGGCCGAAGCCGCGCCCGACCAGCGTCACCCGGCCCGGCCCTCCTCCCCGTTCGACGTCGAAGGACAGGCTCTTCACCCGCGTGTAGCCGAGCTTCTCGCGGAAGGTGACGGCGTCGAGCGTTCGGTCGGCCGCGATTCGCACCCGCCGCGCGCGGCCCGTCGCCGTTCGCGACAGCACTCCCAGCGCTTCGGGCCGGGCGGCCCCCAGCGCCGACTTGAGCTCGGCCGCGTCGAGGGACAGCGTCCATCGGCTGGCGGGTTCCTTGCCGCAGGGGCAGTCGACCGTCGCCAGGTACGGCAGGTCGCGCCCCAGGGCTTCCAGCCCGGACTCGGTGTGGCCGCCGCAGGCAGCGTGGAAATAGGCCTCGATGGGCGCGAGCTCGTAGGTGAGCACCAGCCCGCGCGTCGCTTCGACGGCTTCCCGGGTGCGCGGGTCTTCCGCCGCCAGCCCCCCGTACACCTGGTTCAGCACCGTGCTGCCGAGGTGGAAGGGCTGGCCGTAGGCCTCGAGCTTCTTGTGCAGCGCGTAGGTGCGCGCGGCGATCGCCTGGGCCTTCAACGCCTCGGCCGGGAAGGTGCGGGGCATCTCGCTGCCCAGCACCCCGACCAGGTACTCCTCGAGCGGCAGCACGTCGACCAGTTGCAGCGCCCCCTGACTCAGGCGAACCACGACGTCGCCCCGCACCTGCCGCTCGGCCACCCGAATCGGTTCGGCGCGGGCGCCCGCGGCGAACGCCCCGGCCCGAAACCGCAGCGCGTCGCCCACCACCGGATTGCCGTTGAGCGTCAGCCGCCCGTTCTCGCGCTTCACGACCGCCCGCCCGGCGGCCACGGCGACGAACGCGGCCTCTTCCGAGTCGGTGCCGAAGGCCAGCGCCTTTCCCGAGACGGCCACCTCGGACCCGGCGGCCCCCATCGCGATGCGCATCGTCTCGACCGCCCCGGCGCAGACGGGCAGCAGGCAGACGAAGAGCGCACCAGGGCGGAACATGCCTCGGGCAGCATACGGGGCCGAGATCGCCGCTCAAGAAAAACTCCGTGGTAAACACGGGAAAGACGATGGAAGACCCGGTCGAAGCTTGGGTGGGGTTGCTGCGGCAGATTCCGTCGCGGAGCGCCCATGTCCTCGCGGGGCGCATTCTCGAGGGCGTAACCCGCGAGGACTCGGCGGCGCGCTACTGCGTCAGCGTCGAGGCCTACGACGTGCTGCTGTGGCGGTCGGCGAGAGATCTCCTTGCGGCACGCCGCGGCGAGGGCCCGACCCGCCCGTTGCCCTACTCCGAGGAAGCGAAGTTGGCCGCCGCCCTGGCAGAGGCGCTAGAAACGAAGGGCGGAACGGAGTGCCCCGAGGCCGCGCTGCTCGAGGAATTGGCGGTGCACGCCACGGTGGTGCGCTCGGCCCTGGCCGCCGCCGAACGGGCCGACGACGCCTCTCCCGCGCGCCGCCGCGAAGACGTGGTGCGCTGGCTGGCGGTCGCGGCCCTCGTCGCCCTCACCGCCTACTTCTATTTCTTCGGCCGAGCAGCTTCCTAGCTGGGGCCGGCCGGGCCTGCGATAGTAGCCGCTCGCACGGTGCCACCCCGCATGGAGCGCGGACCGACGACGGCCGCGAACACCCGATGAAGACTCCATTCCTCCTCGCCGCTCTCGCCGCCCTCTCGATGGGGTGTCCGAAGGCTGCTCCGAAGACGGTCACCGGCTCGGACGACGAGCAGGCCGACCAGTTGACGGCCAACCTCGAAGAGCTGCGCACGCGGCCCCAGGCGTCCGAGCCCAAGTGCGACGAATGGTGCTCGCTGTCGAAGAAGGTCGCCGACTTGTCGAGCTCGCTCTGCGCCATCGCCGGCCGCAACAAGGAACGCGCCGAGCTTCAGCAGAAGTGCGTCACCTCGCAGGAAGACGTGGCCCACTTCAACGACAAGTGCTCGAGCTGCGCGCACTGACGGTCCGACCGACCGCGGTTGCGTTGTGAAGTCCGGGCTCTTACCCTGCCGGCATGGGTTTCCGCTTCGTCGCCTTCGCCGTCTGCGCCGCGGCTGCGCCCGTCCTCGCCGAAGACCTCGATCCCGAGCTGGTCGCGACGGTCCGCCACGAGCAGAAGGCGGCGGTCGAAGCGGTCGCCGAGGGGCACGACCACCGCAAGAGCTCAGAGATGTCCGCCGAGGAGCGCCGCGAGGTCATCCGCCAAGAATCAGAGGCGCAAGGGACGGTCCTCGAACGGCACGGCGTGGCCGCCAAGGACTACGCGCGCTACTCCGCGACGCTGTCGCGCGAAGACCTGGCCCGGGCGAACGACGCCGAGCGGCGCATCGAGGAAAAGGAAAAGGCCGACCGCGAGGCCGCCGCCCAGACGAAGCCCGAGGTGGTGAAGGTGCAACGGGGCTTCTCGAACGAGAATCCGGTCGAGCTCGAGGCGACGGCCGACGCTCCGCCCATCGTCGAGCACGGCATTCCGGTCGAGTGACGTTCTAGGTCCGGCGCCCGCGCCACACCGCGTCGTACGGGCAGTCGCAGTCGGTCTCGGTCGGCTCGGGGTAGGTGTAGCGCTCGCCCCGGAAGTTCCGGAACACCGCCTCGCCCTCGCGCTGCTCGAGCAGGTACCGGGGCTGAAGCGTCACCTTGCCGCCGCCGCCCGGCAGGTCCACCGCCAGGTGCGGCACCGCCAGCCCGCTGGTGTGGCCGCGCAGCGCCTCGAGAATCTCCAGCCCCTTCGACAGGGGCGTGCGCAGGTGCTCGAGGCCGACCGCGACGTCCATCTGGTGCAGGTAGTAGGGGCGCACCCGCATCTTCAGGCACTCGTGCGAAAGTTCCTTGATGATGCGGGCGCTCGAATTCAGGCGGCGCATCAACACCGCCTGGTTCTCGACCGGCACGCCGTGGTCCACCAGCCGCTCGCAGGCCTCGCGCGCTTCCGGGGTGATTTCCTTGGGGTGGTTGAAGTGCGTGACGACGAAGAGCGGAGCGTGCCGCCGCAAGAGCGCCGCCAGCGCGTCGGTGACGCGCATCGGCAGGCAGACCGGCGCCCGGGTGCCGATGCGAGTCATCTCGACGTGCGGGATGGCCGAGAGGGGCCCCAGCAGCTCTTCCAGGCG
>JAHFDQ010000611.1 GCA_023248915.1 Archangiaceae bacterium
GGTCGCGGCCGGGGCGTTGCGCCGTGTCCGGCCGTTCGGCATCGCCTGTATTTACGCCAACCCGGTTGCGCCCGTCGCGCCTTCTGGCATGTTGCGCGCCATGCGCCGCCCTCGCCTGCTCGCCCTCGGACTCGCCCTCGCGGCGGTGCTCGCCGGCGGCTGCAAGGGCAAGTGCCGCAGCCTGTCCGAGAAGCTGTGCGACTGCGCGGCCAACTCGGTCGCCAAGACGACGTGCTTGCAGAACGCGTCGGCCAAGGAAGCCGCGAACCCGCCGACCGCCGCGGACGAAGCCGTCTGCGACTCGCTGTTGAAGGGGTGCGACTGTCGTGACATCGGCAACGCCGACGGCAAGAAGCGCTGCGGCCTGGCCAAGTAGCGCGGCCCGCTACGCGTACAGCGCCCAGGCGGCGGTGCCCACCCACAGCACCAGGGCGGCCATCAGCGGCGCGTCGGACAGGAGCACCTTCTCGGGCGACCCCCCCGCCCCCTTCCGGTGAATGAGGAACAGGTACCGGAAGATGCCGTAGATGACGAAGGGTACGGTGTACTTCAACCGGTCCGACCCGACGTGCTCGACCGTCTCTCGAGACACCGTATACAGGCCGTAAGCCAGAATGCAGCTCGCCGCGACGATGGACATCATCTGGTCGAGCAGCGGCAGCGAGTACTCGTTCAGGTTCTCGCGGTGCCCAAGCTGCTCGCCTGCCAGCATCGCCACCTCGGCCCGGCGCTTGGCGAAGCCCAGGAACACCGCCAGCAAGAGCGTGCACAGGAACAGCCAGTTCGACACCTGCACCCCAATGGCGATGCCACCTCCGATGACCCGCAAGATGAAACCCAACGCAATCACCATCACGTCGAGGATGACGAGGCGCTTCAGGGCGAGCGAGTACAGCACCTGAAGCCCGACGTACCCGGCCACCAGGGTGGCGAACTCGGGGCGGGCCGACCAGGCCAGCGCGCCGCCGGCGCACAGGCACACCGCCACCAGGGCGAAGGCCGGCCCCGCGGTCACTTGCCCCGCCGCGATGGGCCTCAAGGCCTTCTCGGGGTGCAGCTTGTCCTTCTCGCGGTCCACCCAGTCGTTGACGACGTAGATGGCGCTGGCCACGAAACAGAACGACGCGAACGCCAGCACGGCCTTCAGCGCTTGGCCGTGGAGGAGGACGTTCTTGGCGAACAACAGCGCCGCGAACACGGCCAGGTTCTTCGTCCACTGGCGCGGGCGCATCGCCCGGACCAGCGCCAAGGGCGAAGCGGTCATCCGCGGCGGCCGATTCCGAAGTAGACGAAACCCTTTTCCCGCATGCGGCCCGGGTCGTAGACGTTGCGGCCGTCGAAGACCACCGGCGTTTTCATCAGGGACTTCATGCGGTCGAAGTCCGGGTGGCGGAACTCGTTCCACTCGGTGACGAGGAACAGGCCGTCGGCGCCGGGCAGGGCGTCGTACGGCGTCGGGCTGTACTTCACCCGGTTGCCGAAGTGCTTTCGGGCGACTTCCTCGGCCACCGGGTCGTGGCAGGCGACCTCAGCCCCCTTGCCGAGCAGCCCCTCGATGAGCTCGAGGGACGGCGCCTCGCGCATGTCGTCCGTCTTCGGCTTGAAGGCCAGGCCCCACACCGCGAACTTCCGGCCGGCCAGGTCGCCGTAGTGCTTCAGCGCCTTGGCGAGCAGGGTGCGCTTCTGCCGTTCATTGGTGCGTTCGACCGCGCGCAACAGGTCTAGCTCGACGCCGTAGTCGCGGGCGATGGCGACCAGGGCCTTCACGTCCTTGGGGAAGCACGACCCGCCGTACCCGACGCCCGGAAACAGGAACGGGTACCCGATGCGACGGTCCGACCCCAGCCCCTTGCGCACGAAGTCGACGTCGGCGCCGACCTTCTCGCACACCAGGGCCAGCTCGTTCATGAACGAGATGCGCGTCGCCAGCATCGCGTTGGCGGCGTACTTGGTCAGCTCGGCCGACCGCGGGTCCATGAACAGGATGGGGTTCTCGGTGCGCACGAAGGGGGCGTACAGCTCGGCCATCAGCGCCCGGGCGCGCTCGGACGTGGCGCCGATGACCACCCGGTCGGGTTTCAGGAAGTCGTCGAGCGCGGCGCCCTCTTTCAGGAACTCGGGGTTGGACACCACGTCGAACTGCGCCTGCGTCACCGCGGCGATGGTCTCGCGCACCTTGTCGGCCGTGCCGACCGGCACGGTGCTCTTGTCCACCACCACGGTGTAGTGCTGCAGCGCCCGGCCAATCTGCTCGGCCGCGGCGAGCACGTGCTTCAGGTCGGCGTCGCCCGACTCGCCTTCGGGGGTGCCGACGGCGATGAACACGACTTGCGAGGTGGAAACCGCGGCCGCCAGGTCGGTGGTGAAGGACAGCCGGCCGTCCCGGGCGTTCTTGTGCACCAGCTCTTCGAGGCCGGGCTCGTAGAGGGGCAGCTTGCCGTCCTTGAGCGAGGCGATCTTCTTCTCGTCCACGTCGACGCAGATGACGTCGTTGCCCGAGTCGGCGAAGCAGGTGCCGGCGACGAGCCCGACGTACCCCGAACCGATGACCGAAATCCGCATGAGGGGGCCGAACCTACTCCACCCCGGGCCGTCCGGGGGGCGCATCGCCGCGGGACCTACGAGCGGCTATTCGCCGCCGCAACCTCGGGCTTCGCAAGGCGCGCGTCGCAGAGCGCCCGGGACGCGAGGGCCTGCGCCACTACCTCAGCGGCGAGCGCCGCGGCGAAGTAGTCGCGCCGACGCAAGAGCTCGCGGGACAGCGCGCTGCCGGTCTGCACCAGCTCGTCGAGCGCCGCCACTTCGCCCAGGGCGGCCAGGGCGCCGATGCGAGAGCTCACGGTCCGCGCCCGGTCATCGGCCAGGGCTTGCAGCATTCGCACGGCCTCGTCCCAGGAACCGTGGCGCGCCCAGAGCACGCCCAGAGAGACCGGGGCCTCGTCGGGGTCGAGCAGCTCGGCGATTCCCAGGACCCGCAACCCGGCGTCGAGCCGGCCGGCGCAAGACAGGTCGAGCGCGAGCTCTTCGAAGCAGTTGGGCGACAGGGCGGCGAGCCGCAGCGCTTCGTCGACGAAGGCTCGGGAAGGCCGCCCGTCCTCAAGGGGCAACTTCAGGCAGAGCGCATCGACCGCGGCGAACGCCTCGTCGGCGCCCGGGTGTCCCGTTCGCAGGCAGGAGAACAGAGCCCTGAGCGCATCCGCGAGCTCGACGCCGACTCCGACCATGCCCCTTGCCCCCCTGTCGCTCGAAACCACGCCCCCGCTCGGTGATTCTTACTCCCCTGCCCTGACGTCCTGCGGGCCGGCCCGCGAAGCGTCGCAAGGGAATCGCATCTTCGGTTGAGGGGTCTCGGACGCCCTGCGATAGCGATGGGCCGGGTCCTGTCACCTGCGTGGGGACCTTCCCGCTGGCGCGTTCCGCTGCATCGGCCTTTACCATCGCCTTGTCGGGTCTTCACCTGTCCGAG
>JAHFDQ010000612.1 GCA_023248915.1 Archangiaceae bacterium
TTCACGTGTCCGGCGTGGGGATCATAAGGGCCACGGAACCGGTGGTCGCCGCGGGGAATCAGCCGGCGATCCAGGTAACACCAGGCCCGCGCCTCGGGCGGAATGCGCTCGCGGTGGGCGGCGCCCCGGTAGCGGAAGTAGGGCCGAACCAGGTCCGGGTCCGCGCGCTGCCCCGGGGGCCGGGTCTTCCACAGCGCCTCGAGCTTCGGCCAGTGCCGGTCGGGAATCGCATGGGCGCGGGCGAACGAGGCCATGCCGCCCTCGCGGGCGCGCAGGAACGCGTCCACCCGGGCGAGCAGGCGGTCGCGGTCGTCGTCCACCAACAGCTCGTCGAAGCGCGTCTTCAGCCCGGCAAGGCTCACCGGAATCAAGGCGCTCACGGGTTCGCCGCGGGCCCGCCAGGCGCGGTCGAGCCGGTCGGCCTGGGCGTCGGCCGCGCGGAGCGCCCACTCGGGGGGCCGAGGCTCGAGCGGTTTCGCGGCGGTCAACTGCGCCAGGTCGAACGGGCCGGCCTCGCGCCTCGCGCGATAGCTGGAATGGGTCGCTCGGTTCCGGTTCGTCCAGAGGGTGACGCAGGTGCGCACCCGGGTGCCGGCGAAGGCGCCCGGGCCGACCTCGGCGACTTCGGCGAGCCCGAGATGGTCCAGCAGCCAGCGCCGCAGGGGCGCGTAGAGGAAGGCGTCGAGCAGCGTCGCCGGCGTGACGAAGGCCAGCACGCCGGGTCGTTCGGCCAGCCGGCGCGCGGCGAGGAGCACGAAGAACGCGAAGTCGTCGCGCAGCGAGGTGCCCGGGGGCAGGGCGGTCGGCAAGAGGCTTCGAAGTCGCTCGTAGGCGGCCGCGTCGCCGAGCACGGGCGAGGTGCCGTTGTACGGAGGGTTGCCCACCCAGAGCTCGAAGGCCCGCCGCGGCAGCTTCGCCACCAGCCGGTCTAGTCCTCCCCGGAGCGCGTCGCCTTCGACGACTGTCGCTCCCGGCACCTGTGCCCTGCACCGAGCCGCGCCGCGGGCGGACAGCTCGAGCCCGAACAGCTTGGCGCGCGGCAGACGTTGTTTCGCCGCGGCCAGGAAGGCGCCATCGCCGCAGGCGGGGTCCACCACGGCGACGGAACCTCGCGAGGGGACGAGCCTCGCGCAGCGGTCGACTACCCACCCGGCCAACGGGGCCGGCGTGAAGTAGACGCCCAGGCGCCGGCGTTCGACGGGGGTGACGTGCTCGTACTCGCCTTCCAAGATTCTCCTTTGCGTAGGAACATGCCCTGAGTCCATGCCCGCGCGTAAGCCCCCCTCAGGTCCGGTCGTCCAGAAGCCTGGCACGGCCGCGGCCAAGCTCTCGAGGGACTCGTACGAGGCCTCGCGCGTGAAGGCCGACCCCGCGGCCGCCGAGCGCGAGTCCGCGCCGGAAGTCTCCCGAGGGGCGTGGCGCGAGCGGGCCTTCGTCCCCCGGGGCTTCATGCCCGCGGACGAGGTGGTCTCGGGCCTCGAGACCGCGCTACGCGACGCCCAGGCGAAGCCGACCGTGGCCGCGGCGCGCGAGGCGCTCCGGGGCGCGTGGGCGCCGCTGCTCCGCCAGGCGGTCGAACAGGGGGGCGGAGACGGGCTCGACGCAGCGGTGCGGGCAACGCTTGGGTTGCCCGGGCCCGCCGGGCTCGACCCGCTGGTCGGCCAGCTCTGCCTGGCGATGAGGAACCTGGGCGTGGCCACCCGCCTGCCTGACCTGACCTCGGCAGCCCGGGCCGCCATCCGGGCGGTGACCGAAGCGGTCGACCCCGACTCGGCGACGCGCATCTCTCTGAAGGTGATTGAACGCCAACTCGAAGGGCGCATCGACGTCGACGCGCTGCTCGAAATTCTCTTCGCCACCGACGACGAGCTCGCCGGCCGGCGGGCCCAGGTCGATCGGACGCTGGACAGCCTGCGCGAGCAACTGAAGGCGATGCCCGGCGTGCAGCCCGACGGCATGTACTCGAACTACACGCGGCTGAAGGTCGAGAAGCAGTTGGTCGACGCCGAGCTGGCGCGCCGCGCGGGGCGGCCCTGACCCGATTGCCCGCGCTCGGGCCCTGAACGTATGGTGCCGGCGCCCGCCCCGAGTTAGTCCCCTCCTTGCCCGTCGAGACCCATGTCCTTCACGCACCTGCACCTTCACACCCTGTACTCGCTCCTCGACGGAGCAATTCGCATGAAGGACCTGGTCAAGACGGTGAAGGACAAGGGCATGTCCGCGGTCGCGGTGACCGACCACGGCAACATGTTCGGCGCCATTGACTTCTACAAGAAAGCCAAGGACGCGGGGCTGAAGCCCATCTTGGGCACCGAGGCCTACGTGGCCGGCCCCAAGGGGCGCGCCGACCGCACCGAGAAGGTTTCCCACCACCTCATCCTGTTGGCGAAAAACGCCGAAGGGTACGCGAACCTGCGCTACCTGGCCTCGACCGCGTACCTGCACGGCTTCTACTACCACCCGCGCATCGACAAGCAGGTGCTGGCCGAACACTCGAAGGGGCTGATTGGCTTGACCGCCTGCCTGGGCGGCGAAATCACCCAGGCCGCGTGCCGGGGCGACCTCGACCACGCCCGAAGGGTAGCGCTCGAGTACAAGGGCATCTTCGAACCGGGCAGCTTCTTCCTCGAGGTGCAGTCGAACGGCATTCCCGAGCAGGAAAAGGCCAACGCCGGGCTGAAGCAGCTCGCCCGAGACGTCGACCTGCCGCTGGTGGCTACCGCCGACGCCCACTACATCCGCCGCGAGGACGCGCGGGCGCACGAGCTCTTGATGTGCATCGCCTCGGGCAAGACGCTCGCCGACGACCGGCGCATGCGTCACGACACCGACCGGCTGTACGTGATGAGCCCCGACGAGATGCGCGCCTGCTTCGCCGACACGCCGGAGGCGGTAGACAACACCCAGCTCATCGCCGACGCCTGCAACGTCGAGTTGTCGCTGGGCAAGTCGATGCTGCCTTCGTTCCGGGTGCCCGACGGCCACACCGAAGACTCCTACATGGCTGAATTGGCCCAGAAGGGCCTGGCCTTGCGCTTCGGCGAGCTCGGCTACCCGGTCGACCGCGACGCCTACCGCGCCCGGCTCGACCTCGAGCTGGGCGTCATCCGGAAGATGGGCTTCGCCGGCTACTTCCTGGTGGTGCAGGACTTCATCAACTGGGCCAAGAAGCAGGGCATCCCGGTGGGGCCGGGGCGAGGTTCAGGCGCCGGTTCGCTGGTCGCCTATTCGCTGCGCATCACCGATCTCGACCCCATTCCGTACCACCTGCTCTTCGAGCGCTTCCTCAACCCCGAGCGGGTGTCGATGCCCGACTTCGACATCGACTTCTGCCAAGACCGGCGCGACGAGGTCATCCAGTACGTCCAGCAGAAGTACGGCGCCGATCAGGTCGCCCAGATCATCACCTTCGGCACGCTGCAGGCGCGCGCGGTGCTGCGCGATGTCGGCCGCGTCC
>JAHFDQ010000015.1:0-3657 GCA_023248915.1 Archangiaceae bacterium
CCACGTCCAAGGCGCGCTACGTCGAATTCACCACGCTGATGGACCCGGCGCAGTTGCCGGGACAGCGGCGGCCGGTGCTCGACTGGCCCTACGTCGAGGGGCTCCGGCTCGACGAGGCGCTCCACCCGCTGGCGCTCTTGGCGACCGGGCTGTACGGCAAGCCGCTGTTGGGCCAGAACGGCGCGCCGCTTCGGCTGGTGGTGCCGTGGAAGTACGGCTTCAAGGGCGCCAAGTCCATCGTGCGCATCCGCTTCACCGCCGAGCAGCCGAAGACCGCCTGGAACCAGGCCGCGCCCAGCGAGTACGGCTTCTTTGCCAACGTCAATCCCGAGGTCGACCACCCCCGCTGGAGCCAGGCCACCGAGCGGCGCCTGGGTGAATTCCGGAGGCGGAAGACGCTGCCCTTCAACGGCTACGCCGAGTCGGTGGCCTCGATGTACGCCGGCATGGACTTGCGAAAGCTGTTCTAGATGGCGGGCCGGTCGCTGAAGTGGTTGCCCTGGGCGGTGGCGGCCGGAGCGGGCGTGCCCGCGGTCAACCTGGTGGTGAGCGCGGCGACGGGCCACCTGGGGGCGAACCCGGTCGAGGCGGCGCTGAACCGGCTGGGGCTGACCACGCTGGTGTTCCTTTTGGCCACCTTGGCCTGCACTCCGGTCAGGCTGGTGACCGGCTGGACGTGGCCCGCGCGCGTCCGCCGCACCCTGGGCCTGTCGGCGTTCGCCTACGCGACCTTGCACCTGTCCTTCTACGTCGGCATGGACCAGGGGCTGGACTTCGCCGCCGTCGCCCGCGACATCGGCGCGCGGAAGTTTCAGTGGGCGGGGTTGGCCGCGTACCTGTCGCTGGTGCCGCTGGCGCTGACGTCCACGAATTCGAGCGTCCGGAGGCTGGGCTTCTTGCGCTGGCAGCGACTGCACCGACTGGCGTACGCGGCGGGGGTGCTCGGCGTCTTCCACTTCTTCCTGAGGGTGAAGCGCGACGTGACCGAGCCCGCGCTCTACGCGGCCGTGCTCGGGGCGCTCTTCCTCGTTCGCGGAGTGTTCGCCGTGCGAAAACAGCGGGCGGCGGCCGCGCGAAAGTGAGTCTGGGCGCCACCGACCGGGGTGGCTTGCCCCCGGACTTCCGTGACGACGGCACATGGTCTATATTCGGACCATCTGCTCAGGAGCCGCGATGCGCCCTGTCGACCTGTCCTCCGATGTCATTCCCATCGCCCGGTTCAAGACCCAGGCCTCGGCGCTCTTGCGCCGCATGCACCGGCAGGACCGCCCGCTCGTCATCACCCAGCGCGGCGCGCCCAGCGCGGTCCTCATGACTCCCGAGGACTTCGAAGCTCTCACCGCGTCGGCGCGGGTGGTCGCGAAGATTCTGCGCGGGCTCGAGTCCAGGCACGCGAGGACCTTCTCTGCGGACGAGGTGCGGGCGTCCGCGAAACGCGCGGCGCGAGCCCGCGGGCATGCGGGTTGAGTTCTCCGACGAGGCGAAGCACGACCTCGACGAGATCGCAGCGTTCATAGCGCGCGACAGCATCGAGGCCGCCGACCGTTGGGTCGACCGCCTCGTCGATCGTGCGCTGGCCATCGCCAGGGCGCCTCGCAGCGGTCGGGTCGTCCCCGAATTCGGCGACCCGCTCACGCGCCAGGTGTTGGTGCGAAGCTACCGCATCATCTACAGAATCGAGCCGAAGCGGGTGCTGGTCCTCACGATTGTCGAGGGACACCGGCGGTTGCGACGCCGAGGGCCGTAGCGGGGCCCGCGACGAGCGCGCGACCCAGGGGTGCCCGGCGTCGTCAGGGCCGGCGCCGCCGCCTCGCCGCCGCGATGAAGAGCAGGCCGGCCCAGCCGAGCGCTCCCGGCGTCGCCGAGCATCCGGCGCCCGGGCTCGCGCCTTCGTCGGTGTCGCTCGCGGCCGTGCGCGCCAGCGTCGGCACCCGGTAGTTGGCCTCGCCTGTGTTGCCCTGCTCGTCGGCGACCCTCACGGTCAGTCCGCCCGCGGCTTCCACCGCGTCGAGGTCGATTTCCCGCGAAGGGCCGGGTTCGCAAAACGGCCCGTTCCCCACGCGGTACGAGTACCGGAGGTCTCCTGGGGCCGAGACGGTGTCGCGGGCGCGAACCTCGAGCCGGTGCCGCGTCGCGTCCGCCCGGAGCGTCACCTCGGGCGGTGCGTAGTCGACGGTGAAGCCCACCTCGACCGGCGCCGAGACGGCCCTCGGGTGCTCGGCGTAGCGCGACCGCACCTCGATGAGGTGGCGGCCCTGGAGCACGAAGGCCGGGTGCGCCACGGTGAGCTCACCCCCGGGCTTCGCGGGGAAGAAGTCCGTCCACAGGCCGTGGTTCACCCGGGTGGCGAACTCGGCGTTCCCGGCCGAGCCGGTCGCCGAGACCTGAAGGACCGCCTTCGGCCACGGCAGCGGCTGCCCGTGCGCCCTCATCTGCTCGGGGCGCGGCAGCTCGGACCGCGCCAGGGTGGCGTGGGTGGTGGGCCCGGTCAGGGCGCAGGCGGCGGTCGAGCGCAAGAGCTTCGCGTACAGGCCCAGGTGCTCGAACTTCGGCGTTCCGGCGATCGGCGTCAGGCCCTTGGCCGCGACGACCTTCAGCTTGAAGTCGCCGAAGGGCGGCAATTCGAACGGCTGGATTCCCGACGAGAGCGCCGGTTCGGCCAGGCCGATGAACGCCGGGATTAGGCTCTCGAGCGCCTCGAGGTTCTCGGCCACTATCTCGCTGTTGCTCGCCTGCACGTTCGTGACCGCGCCGGTCAGGTCGCCGATGGCCGGCGTCAAGGTGGCGCACCCCTCGAAGACCAACGACAGCGGCACCGAGACGTCGGCGGTGAGCGTAAACAAGCGCACCTGCCGGTCGTCGAGCAGTGCGTAGAAGTCCACGTTCAGCCCGTTCAGCGTCACGGTGAGCAGCGGGTCGATGGGCTTCTTGGTGTCCGGGTCGTAGGTGCCCGCGCCGAAGGCCACCTTCGGCGCCGCGCTCGGTCGGAGCGCCACCCTCATCGGCACGTCCACCCCGTCGCCGACCAGCTTGCCCAGCGAAGGGATGATGGGGGTGAACAGCCCCGAGGTAAGCAGGGGCACGGTGTCGCTCGACATCGACAGGCACAGCGTGCCCGACTGCTCGGTGTGGTGCAGCACCTGGTCGACGAACTGGCGCGACACCGACAGGCCGAGATCGTACCCGCCGACGGGTGCGCCCACGTCGAAGGCGGGTGGGGACAGCGCGGTGAGGGCCGGGGCTGCGGTCGGCACCACGCAGTCGGCCACCCGCGCCTCGAGGGCTCCGCCGCGCATTCCGAGGTTGATGCCGGTGTCGCAGCTCGCCGTTCCGCCCGCGGCGACCGACAGGTCCAGCTGGGCTTCCTCGGGCGCGCCGAGGCCCGGCAGCAGCTTCGCCGCCACCAGCCGGCCCTCGAAGCCGAGCACCGCCGGCACGCACTTGCCGGTGCCGTCGTCGAGGCAGGTGCCGGCGTCTTCCCCGGTGGTCGCGTCGACGGCGCAGGTGCTGGTGGCCGTCGCCAGTTGCGGACAGGTGGGGTCGCCGGCGCTGCACCCCTGGCAGGTGGTTCCGTCGAGCGCGCCCTGGATGGAGGTCTGCAGCGAGCCGACGACCTGGCCGATGAGCAGCGACTTCACCACGTCGAATTGCGCGAGC
>JAHFDQ010000015.1:3667-26472 GCA_023248915.1 Archangiaceae bacterium
GAGCGAGCAAGTGGTACAGGCGCCCTCGGTCGTCACCACCAGGTCGCCCGTCTCGATGCAGTTGGGAGGAGCGCCGGCGCCGGCGGACCCGCAGGCCGTCGAGCCGCCGATGCTGGTCACCTCGAGCGACAAGAGCTTGTCCCACCGCTGGTTGATGACCAGGCGAACGCCCGCGTTGAAGACGTTGTCGGTGGGGCCGGCGTCGGACCGGGCCGAGTCGAAGTCCACCCCGCACCGCATGCGGTCGGTGAACAGGCAGAGGGCGCTGTTGGCGCTCGTCGTCGACACGAACAGCTTCCCCGTCCTCACTCTCATGTCGATGTTCACCACCACTATGTCGGGCGCCTGGGGCGAGAACGACATACCCACGAAGTCGAGGGTGAGGTTGGCCGGCACGTCCTTCGCGTCGCATTTGCCGTCCATCCGGCCGCAGGCCTCGGACGTGCAGCCCACGGCGCCCTGGTCGGCGACTGCGATGTCGAGGGGCAGGGGAATCCCGGCGAACGAGGTCGAGTTCACCGAGCAACCGAGCGGAACGGCCAGGGTGTTGCCCGGGGCGAACGGGGCCAGCAGCAGTTGCCAGTTGTCGTTCAGCACGGAGAGGCCGCTCGCGGTGAGGCGGACGTTCACCGCGTTGTCCACCTTCGGCCCCGAGTAGCGGCCGCCCGGAATCTGGTCGAGGGCGGTGCAGCCCGAGCAGCCGGCGCCCCCGGCGCAACCGGCGGCGAGGGCCCAGAGGGCGAGCGTCAACAGCCTGGCGGAGCGGGGCATGCACCGACTTCTACTACTTGCGCTTGCTCTCCTGGAAGGTGGCCTCGAGCTTGAGGGCTTTTCCGTCGCGCAAGAGCTCGACCGAGACCGTCTCACCGGGCTTGCCAGCGTTCAGCGCGTACATCAGGTCCTCGACGCTGCCGATGGAGTGCGACCCGAGCTTGGTGAGGATGTCGCCGCGCTTCAGGCCCGCCAGGTCGGCGGCGCCTCCCGGGCGAACGCCCGACAGCAGCACTCCGGCGGTGCCCTTGGGCGGCCCGGAATAGTCGGGAATGGTGCCGAGCGAGGCGTTGAAGCTGCGCAGGTCTCCGCGCGGCAGCGGCGCCGCCGCCGGCTTCTTGTAGGTCAGCCGCGCCTCGCGCTCGTCCACCTGGACGGCCAGGTCGGCGGCCAGCGAGGCGACCATCGCCAGCCCGGTCTCGTTGACCCGGTCGGCCGTGTCCGAGGGCTTGTGGTAGTCGGAGTGCACGCCGGTGAAGAAGAACAGCACCGGGACGCCGGCCGCGTAGAAGGGCGTCTCGTCGCTCGGGCCGTAGCCGTCGCCGCTGCCCGCGCACTCGAGCCCGGCCCGCTCGCAAGCCGCGGGCAACAGGCCGTTCCATTCCTCGGCCGACTCGGTGCCGAGCACCGCGAGCTTGCCGCCGCGCAGCCGGCCCACCATGTCGAGGTTCAGCATCGCCACGACGTCCTTCATCGCCACCCCGCCCGGAGGCGAGCGGGTGAAGCGCGACGACCCGAGCGCGCCGGACTCCTCGCCGGTAAACAAGGCAAAGACGACGTCCCGCCGCAGCTCGGACTTCCTCGCCGCCAAGAGCCGCGCCACCTCGAGCACGGCGGCGGTGCCCGAGGCGTTGTCGTCGGCGCCCAGGTGCGGCTCGTGCTTCTCGGGGGCGAGCGAGTCGCGGCCGCCGTAGCCCAGATGGTCGTAGTGGGCGCCCACCACCACCACACCCGGCAGGCGCTGCTCGGGCGGCGCACCGGCCGCGAGGCGCCCCACGACGTTGAAAACGTCTTTCGTTTCGAACTGGAGCGCCACCTTCAGCTTGGCCTGCACCGTGCCCGAGGCCAGCTTCGCCACGAGCGGCTCGATGGCCGAGCGCTTCACCACCAGCACCGGCAACCCGGCGTCGCCCGGCCCCTCGGGCTGGGAAGCCGGCAACCCGGCCTCGGTGGGAGGGCGCCAGTCGGCCCGCGCGGGCCTCGGCGGCTCGGGCAGGTCGACCACCACCAGGGCCTTGGCGCCGTGCTCGCGCGCGACCCACGCCTTGTAACGGAGGTCGCCATAGCGGCGCTGCTTCTCGGTCTCGGCGAAGGCGGGTGAGTCGGGGACGAAGCGGCGCACCACCACCACCTTGCCCTTGGCGTTCGCCCGGGCGTAGTCGTCGACGCCGAGCGACGGTTCGACGATGCCGTAGCCGGCCAAGACGAGTGGGGCGGCGACGTCGCCCTGCGCCGAGTAGCCCGGCACCGCGAAGTCATCGCGGCCGAGGACGGCGCCCCCTAGGCTCACCGCGGTATGGGTTCCGACGGTGACGCCGGTGGCCGCCGGGAAGGGCTGGCGGTAAGAGCCGTCGTCGCTGGCGGGAGCCAGCCCTAATTCCTTGAAGCGCGCCTCGAGGTAGTCGCCCGCGGCGGCGAGCCCCGCGGTGCCGATGCCCCTTCCTTCGCGCGCGGGGTCGGCCAGCCAGGCCACGTCGCGGCGGGCGCGGTCGGCGGGAGAGTCGGCGGCCACCTTCACCGGCGAGTCCACCCAGCGCGCGACGAAGACGTTGGTGTCGTGCGCCCCGGGAGCGGTCGCGCGGTTGGACGAGAAGGCCAGCGTCTTTCCGTCGGGCGAGAACATCGGAAAGCCGTCGAAGCCGGCGGCGTAGGTGATGCGTTCGAGCCCGGTGCCGTCGGCGTTCACCGCCCAGAGGTCGAATTCGCGGCCCTTGGGGTCGCCGACGTTGGACGAGAAGACAATCCGGTCGCGGTCGGGAAACCAGAAGGGGGCGAACGACGCCGCATCGAGGCGGGTGACCTGCACCGGATCGGTTCCGTCGGCGTTGGCGACCCACAGCTCGAGCTTCGACGGGTGGACCAGCCCCTTCTTGAGCAGCGCGCGGTACTCGTCCAACTCCTGGCCGGGCTTGGGCCGCGAGGCTCTCCAGACGATTTTCGTGCAGTCGCGGTTGAAGAAGGCGCCGCCGTCGTAACCGGGCGTGTCGGTCAGCCGCTTGACGTTCTTGCCGTCGGCGTCCATCCGGTACAGGTCGATGTCGCCGTCGCGCACCGAAGTGAAGACGATGGACCCGTCCTTGGCGCACACCGTGCCCTCGGCGTCGTAGCCGGGGGTGCGAGTCAACGGGGTGAGCCCGGTGCCGTCGGCCTTCACCCGATAGATGTCGTACGAGTCGTACAGCGCCCAGACGTAGCCCTGGCTCATGTCGGGCCGGGGCGGGCAGGCGTCACCGCCTCCGTGCGTCGAGGCGTAGAGCAGGCTTTCCCCGCCGGTGAGGAAATGCGCGCAGGTGGTGGCGCCCTTGCCGCTCGACACCGGTAGCCGCGCGGCCTCGCCCCGGTCGGCCGGCATGCGGAAGATGCGGTCGCAGTCGTCTCCGAGGCGGCGCGACTGGAAGGACAACTGGCTGCCGTCGAAGGACCAGTAGGCCTCGGCGTTCTGGCCGCCGAAGGTGAGCTGCCGCAGGTCGGCGAGGTGCGCTTCCTCGGGCAGAAGCTTGGCGGGGGAAGGCGCGGCCGTGGGCTTCACCGGCGCGTTCGCGCACGACCAGGCCCAGAGCGCCAGACAGAACCACGGGAAGCGGTGAGGTCGCGTCATGGGGGCGAACCTCGCACGAAACGGTTCGGCCCCGCGACGCCGCGTTGCGCGACGTCGCGGGTTCGACTCGAAGCGGTCGCCGCGACTACTTCTTGGTCGCCGCCGCCGGAACGGTGGTGCCCGCGGCGGGGGCCGGAGCCGCGGTCTTGGTGGCGGGAGCGGCCGCGCTGGCCTGGGCCATGTCCATGCCGCCCCAGCCGGCCTCGACCATCGACTTCCACTTCCAGGTGCCGTCCTTCTTCACGAGGAGGCCGGAATTCTTCCCGGACATCTTGGCCTTGCCCATCGTCATGGTGAACTCGTCCAACACGACCGCCAGCGAGTCGGACAGGACGGTGACGGCCGGCTTGTGGGTCGTCTTCGAGTCCTTCGGCATGTTCTCGTAGAAGGGCTTCATCATCGCGATGTACGCGTCCTTCGTGTACTCCTTCGCCTCGGGCATGCCCTTCAGGTCGTCGGTGGCCATGTAGACGGGGAAGTCGACGCGGCCGACCATGCCTTCCATGTCGTGCTTGGCCTCAATCTCGTCGCCCTTCTTGAACCACTCGTCGATCTCCTTCTTGACGGCCTTCTCGTTCGTCGGCTTCCGGGCGGCCGGCCCCATCTTGGTGAAGTCCATGGCGGCGGGGGCGGCGGCTTCCTTGGTGTCGGCGTAGGCGGCAGCGGCGAACAGGAAGGCGCAACAGGCAGCGAGGGTGTTCTTCATTCGGTACTCTCCTAGGCTACGGGTGTGGCCGGGAAGTACGGCGCGGGCCCCCGAGTGTCAACGAGAACCGCCGCTCTCTCGCGCAGGACGATGTGGCGAGTTCGCCCGCGGAGTGCTACGCCTCTCGTTCCATGGGAACTCTGCTCGCGCTGGCCCTTGCGGCCTCTCCGGTCGTCGCCCCGTTTCCGGCCCCCAAGGTCGCCCAGATTTCGGACGACCTGAAGTACGCCAGCGGCGTCATCGCCGCGGTCGCTCCCGGCGGTGTCAGCGTCGTCGTCAACACGCCCGCCGGCCCGGTCACCTTCATCACCGACAAGGTGCAGGTGATTGGCAAGGAAGGCGGCGCGCTGGGCGGGTCGGCCTCGCTGCAGGTCGGGCAGATGATTCGCATCTACTTCTTCGTCGCCGACGGTGCGCGGGCGAGGGAAATCGACCTCACCTGACGGGTGCGGCAGCGCCGCGGTTCACCCTCGCCGGCGCCACGCCAGGCTGAGGAAGAAGGCGGTCCCCGCGCAGGCGACGATGAGGGGCCCCGAAGACCGGTGCAAGAGCGCCGCGGCGTAGCTGCCCAGCACGGTGGCCACCACCGCGACGGCGACCGAGATCGCCAGCATGCGGTTCAGGCCCGTCGCCAGGCGCCTGGCCGTGGCGGCCGGAATGATGAGCAGCGACCCCATCAAGAGGACGCCGAGGAACCTGAGCCCCAACCCCACCGTGGCGGCGAAGGCGAGCAGGTAAGCCAGGTTCAGTCTTCGGGTGTCGATGCCGCTGGTGAGCGCGATCTCGGTCGAGACGAGCGACACCACCAACGCGTGCCGCGCGCGCGCGATGAAGGCCACCACCAGCGCCGAGACCGCCAGGCCGACCCCGGTTTCCCAGGCGGTGAGCTGTCCGGGGTTGCCGAGCAGCGCGTCGATGAGCTCTTCGCCCGAGGTGATGATTCCGCCGACGGCGAGCGCGACCGAGAAGACGACGCCGGTGACGGTCTCGGTCGCGATGTGAGTGCGGTTCTCGACCGTCCAGACCAGCAACGTTCCGAGGAACAAAAGGGCCAGCGCCCCCACGAGCGGGTGCAGCCGCAGGGCGATCGCGATGCCGATGCCCGGAAGGGCGACGTGCGAGAGCGCGTCGGCGGCCAGCGTCATGCGCCTCATCACGGCGAAGCTGCCCACCAGCCCTGCGGCCACGGCCATGCAAACCGAGAGCGCCAGCGCGCTAGCAGCGAGGGTCGTCGTGGACATGGAAGCGCAGCGGCATGCCGTAGAGCGCGGTCAGCGATTCGGGCGTGAGCGCGACCCTCGGTGGCCCGAAGGAAGCCCGGCCCCGGTTCAGGCACAGCACGTGGGTGGCGTAGTGGGTGACGACCGAGAGGTCGTGCGAGATGAACAGCACCGTCACGCCCGAATCTTCCTGCAAGCGGCGAATCAGGTCGTAGAGCCGTTCCTGGCTGGGTTCGTCGACGCCCGCGGCGGGTTCGTCGAGCAGCAGCACGTTTGGGTCTCCGATGAGGACGAAGGCCAGGAGCAACCGCTGAAACTGGCCGCCCGACAGGTCGCCGATCGGCTGGAGCGTCAAAGGCTCGTCCAGCCCGACCCGCGCCAGCGCGCGAGCGACGTCGGCCGGGCCCGCCCGCGCGACCGCCGCCTTGGCCCGGAGGAAGTCGGCGCCGGTCATCGGCAGGTCGCGGTCGAGGTCGAGCTTCTGCGGCAGGTACCCGAGCCGGGTTCCCGCCGCCCACTTCACCGTTCCATCGTGCGGCAGCGACCCGACCAGGGCCCTGAACAGCACCGTCTTGCCAGCGCCGTTCGGCCCGATGACCGCGAGCGTCTGCCCGCTGGGCGCGCTGAACGACAGGCCCTCGAGCACCCGGGTTCGGCCGAAGCGAATGCCCAGCTTCTCGACTTCCAGCGCCTTCTCCATGAGGCCACCATAAGGAGGCCGGTCGGGTGGCACGGGGAATCGCGCCTCTGAGCACCGGGAAGTGAACAGAGCCCGCCAACTGACGCGGAACGGTGCGGACGAGCGACCACTCGACTAATGTCCGCCGCCCGATGTACCCCGAGCACTTCACACTCCCGTTCGTGGCCGGCGTCCTCATCGCCGCCGCCGAACGGCGCCGTCCCGGGCTAGGCGCCTGGACCGACGCGTCGCGAAAAGAGCTGGAGGCGGTTTTTCGCGCCGAGCTGGTCGACGTGAAGAGGCAGTTCTTCGAGATCTTCGACGACAAGCCCTACTGGGAAAACCTGGAGAAGACGCTGCTCGAGGTGGCGCTGCCCAGGTACCTGGCGGCGGCCGAGCCAGAGAGCGCGCTCGAAAAGAAGAGCTACGGCGTCTGGCGTGGCGGCGACCTCGTCTCGCGCGGGGCCTACATGGCGGGCGGGCTGTTGGTGGGCGTCATCATGGTCAAGGTGCCGTTCATTCCCATTCCGAACACCTGGGACTTCTTCGCGTTTCTGACGATGCTGGGGGCGCCGTTCATTCCCGACCTTCAGGTGTCGTTCCACAAGCGCGGGTACCACAAGGCGCTGCGGTTCATCGTCGACGACATGCGCGAGGCGGCCGCGAAGACGAAGCTGTACCAGCCGCTCTCGGTGGACGAGCTCGCCGTCGGCGCTCCGGCACCGGTGAGCCACCCCTCGGCCGAACCGGCCGCCGCGCCCGCGCCGCGGAACGGCGAACGCAACAAGGAGGGCTAGTCCATGGCCGTCGATCTGCAGGGCACGAGCCGTCGCATCTTCGCCACGCGCGCGGGCCGGGTGCTCTATCTCACGGTCTTCTGCCTGGTTGGGCTGACGGTCGCGTACAACGGCTGCACCGTCTACGTGAAGCCGAACCAGTACGGCATCAAGCAAGTCATCTACGGCTCGGGCAAGGGCATCAAGCCCGAAATCTACTCCGCGGGAGTGCGCTGGGTGATGACCGGCACCGAGCGCATGCACCTGTTTCCAACCGACCTGCAGGCGTTGAACCTCACCGCGTCATCGAGCGAGTCCGATTCCGTCGAGGGCAGCCGCTTGATGCCAG
Source organism: Archangiaceae bacterium (assembly GCA_023248915.1). Classification (GTDB taxonomy): domain Bacteria; phylum Myxococcota; class Myxococcia; order Myxococcales; family Myxococcaceae; genus JAHFDQ01. The sequence goes on from JAHFDQ010000015.1 coordinate 10,987, forward strand.
CGCTCAACATTCAGACGAGCGAGGGCTACAACGTCCGGGTCGACTTGACCGTGCTCTACCGCATCGAAGACCCCTACAAGGTCATCACCGCGGTGGGCCCGGGGCGGCTCTACGAAGATTCGGTGGTAATTCCCCGGTCCGAGCAGATTCTGCGCATGCGCCTAGGAGAGCTCGAGGCCGAGCAGTTCTACAACGTCAGCAGGCGCGCCGAGAAAGTGGCCGCGGCGCTCGCCGACCTGAACGCCGCGCTGCAGCCGGTGGGGGTGAAGGCGCTCAACGTCTTCGTGCGCCGCTACTCGTACGACGAGAAGTACCAGACTGCGATCGAGCAGCGGAAGATTCAGGACCAGAACGTCTTCAAGAACAAGGCCGAGGCCGAGATGGCCACCGCCAACGCCGCGAAGGACAAGATCGTCGCCCAGGGCGAGGCCGCGGTGAAGATCGAGCTCTCGCGCGGCGACGCCGAGAGGAAGAAGGTCGAAGCCGAGGCCGACCTGTACGCGCGCAAGCAGCGCGCCGCCGGGCAGCTCGAGGTGAAGCTGGCCGAGGCGGAAGGGACGAGGCTCGAGAACGAGGCGCTGCGCGGGGTCGGCAGCGACAACATGGTCGGGCTGAAGATGGCCGAAGTGATGAAGGGCACCCGGGTCATCGTGGTGCTCACCGACGGTGAGAGCGGCGTCAACCCGCTCGACCTGAAGTCCGTCCTGAAGCGCTTCGACGTGAGGGAATGACCATGAACCGCGCGCTCGTTCTCGCCTCGCTGCCGTTCGCCGTGTCCCTGACCGGCTGCACCTGCCACTCGACCGACTCGACCGAGGTCGGGGTGCTCACCCGGAAGCTCGCCCTGTTCGGGCCGGTGGGCATTCAGGACGAGGTCTACGCCCCTGGCGCGACCTACATGTTCCCGCCGTTCATCACCGACTGGACGACCTTCGACGTGTCCTTGCAGAACCTGTCGATGGTGCGGGACGCGTCCAAGGGCGACCGTGCCTCGGAAGACGACGTGAACTTCAAGACGGTGGACGGCAACGACATTCGCGTCGACGTGACGGTGTCGTGGCAGGTAGACCCGAAGCGCGCGCACTACCTGCTCGGTCGGGTGGGGCGGAACACCAATGAAGTGAAGGAGAAGCTGGTGCGCCCGGCGTGCCGCAGCGTGGTGCGCGACGTGCTGAACGAGTTGCAGTCCGAGGAGTTCTACGTTTCGGACAAGCGCTTCGAGAAGGCGGCGCGGGCTCGCGAGATGCTGGCCCAGGTGCTCGAGCCCGAGGGCGTGCTGGTGAGCCAGGTCATCCTCGGCGAGCACCACTTCCACCCGGAGTACGAGCAGGTCATCCGCGACAAGAAGCTGGCCGAACAGAACACCGAGCGGCTGAAGTCCGAGGCGCGGGCAGCGGCCGAGCAGGCGAAGAGCAAGGTCGAGACCGCGAAGGGCCAGGTGAGCCAGCAGCTCGCCCAGGCCGCGGGCTTCTTGGAAACGACCAAGCTGCAGTCCGACGCCGACTTCTTCCAGTCACAGAAGCAGGCCGAGGCGTTGTTGGCCGAGAAGAAGGCCAAGGCCAAGGGCATCGTGAAGGAGAACGAGGCCTTGTCGGGAGCGGGCGGCAAGACGATGGTGAAGCTGAAGCTGGCCGAGGCGCTGGCGGGGAAGGACATCGTCTTCATTCCGTCGGGGAAGGGCGCGGCGGGGCTTCAGCTCTTGAACCTGAACCAACTGCTGACCACGTACGGTGGCGCTCCCGAGGGCGCGGCGACCAAGCCCGACCCCTGATTCGGCGCCGGCTACCCCCGGCTGGGCTTCAGCGCGCCCGAGTCGGTGGCGATTCCCAGCCGAGTGAAGGTGACCCGGACCAGCGCCGCCAACACCAGCGCGATGCCGAAGGTGGCGACGATGGCCGCTCCGGTGGGCAGGTCGAGGAAGTAGCTGGCGGTGATGCCCGCCACCGAGGTCAGGAAGCCGAGAGACCATGACAGCGCCAGCCGTTTCCACAGCCGGGTGGCGAACATCGCCGCGAAGACGGCCGGCACGATGAGGAACGAGAAGACCAGCAGCACGCCGGCGATCTGCACCGAGCTGGTGATGACGAACCCGAAGGACATGTAGAAGGCCAGGTCCCACAGCATCGCCGACCTTCCCTTCGCCTCGGGCGAGTCGTGCTGGAAGGACAGGGTGAGGAACTTCTTCCGGAAGACGAAGTGGAAGGCGCCGATCAGGCCGTAGATGACCGCGATGACGACCACGTGCCCCGAGGTGACCCAGAGCAGGTTGCCCACCAGGATGTCCTTGATGTGCTCGGCTCCGTGCGGAGCCTTGTCCACGATGAGAATCGCCGCGGCGCTCGCCACCGCGTAGGTGATGCCGATGAACGCTTCCTGCGGCACCCGTTCGCGCAGGTTGCGGGACAGGGCGAAGATGGTGGCCCCGACGAAGGTGAAGCCCAGCGAGTAGAAGTACGCGGCGGTCGAGTCGAGGCCGTGGCCGGCGAGGTAGGCGACGGTCGTGCCGAGCGCGGCGATCTGCGCCAGCGCGATGTCCACGAAGATGACGCCCCGGGCGAGCACGTGGATGCCCAGGTAGGCGTGAATGCCGACCAGAATCACGCAGGCGAGGAAGGGGACGATGAGGAAGCTGAGCGCGGTCGAGTCCATCGTTCAGAGTTTCCCCGCCGACTCGAAGTGCTTGATGATTCGCTCGAAGAGGTCGGCGTAGGCGTCGACGCCTTCCTCACCGCCCACCGAGACCGGCACGAAGACGACCTTGGCGCCCGTCTTCTCGCCGATGAGGTCCGGCACGCGCCGATCGTAGAAGTTCTCGAGGGCGATGAGCTTCACGTGTTGCGCCTGCATCAGCTTGATGAGCTCGAGCGTGTGCGACGGCGAAGGCGGAATGCCGGGCTTCGGTTCGACCTGACCCACCACGTCGAGGTGGTAGCGGTCGGCGAAGTAGCTCCACGACTTGTGGAAGGTGACGATCTTCTCGCCCTTGAGCGGCGCCATGCGCTTGTCCCAGTCGGCCTCTTTCGCGGTGAGCGCGGTCTCGAACGCCGCCAGGTTCTTCGCGTAGCTGTCCTTGCCGTCGGGGTCGAGCTGGGTGAGCCGGGCGGCGATGCCGCGCGCCATGCGGCGGCCGTTCTCGGGGTCGAGCCAGTAGTGGGGGTTGCCGCTCGGGTGGACGTCGCCCAGGCCGCGGTCGGCGGTGCCGGCCACTTCGGTCGGAGTGACGAACTGCGACAGGTCGAGGTAACCGGGGCGGCCGGGGTGAATCTCGTCGTTCCGGGCTCCGCTGACGAGCGTCGGCAGGTAGCCGACCTCGAGCTCGAGCCCGATCGACTCGACCAGGTCGGCCTTGTTGAGCTCGAGCATGTAGGACGGCTTCGGGTCGAGGAAGTGCGGGTCTTGGAAGCCCTTGCACAGGCTCAGCACCGTGACCCGGTCACCGCCCACCGCTCGCGTCAGCGCCGCGGGGTCTTGGGTGGTGGTGACGACGCGGAGCTTGGCTTCGGCCGTCATGGCTGAAACGAGGACGGAACCGCAGAGGAATAGAGCGGGAGCGCGCATGGAAGTTCCTAGTAGGCGTGGGCCGGGTGTGCGCCCAGCGTGAAGTTGGCTTGCAGGACCCCTGCGATGACGGGGTCGCCACCACCGGGCGGATGGGTGAGGCTCGCTTGGAGCCGGAGGGCCGAGAACTCGGTTGGGGCGAAGACCAGAATCGCGCTCTCTCGCAGCGTCTCGTCCACCGGGGCGCCGACGGTGGACGTGCGCAGATAGTCAAACCGGCCGGTGACGTACCACCGCTGGGCGAGTTGCCACTGCGCGTAGCCATAGAAGCCCGAGGTGTGAGGTGGAGTGGGAGGCGCCGCCTCGTCCATGCCGGTGGGGCGGGAGGCGAGCATTCCCTCAACCGCGACGACCAGCGACCGGGTGGTGTAGGCGCGCGCCGGCTTCCACTTGAAGACCAGGTGCGCGCCCGCGGCTTGCGACAAGAGGCTCGCCGAATTCTTCCCGAGCGCGTACGACGCTCCGGCTTCGAGCGTGGCGTCGTCCGAGAGGTCGAGCACGCTCTTCAGGTTGCCGAAGCCGGCCAGGTCCTCGCCATGCGCCGAGGCGAACAGCGCCTCGTTGTCGCCGTTCATCGCCGTCACGGTGAGCAGCGTGTAGAAGGGCAGGGGCACCAGGTACGAGCCCTCGACTGAGACTTCGTTCAGCCCTTCCTCGCCGAAGACGGCGGTCCCGACGAGGGACTTGTCCACGAAGGGCAGCGCGTGGGTATGAATGGCGTTCTCGCGGCCAAACGGAGCCTTGATTTTCCCGGCCCGGAACGACAGCCCGTATGGCTGAGGGGTGACCACCAGGTAACCCTCTTCGACCTCGATGCCTCTGCCGCCCGGAAGGGACAGCAAGAGGTTGGCGGAAAAGTACGGGTCGACGTTGGTGAGGAACTGGAGCTCGACTTCCTGAATCGCGAGCCCTGTCTTCGGGTCGGCCGGCGCAGGCGCGCGGTCGTTGGTGGCCGACGCGAGCAGCAGGCCGTTCAGCGACAGCGCCGGGTTGAAGGTATTGGAGAAGAAGCTCGCCGCTCGGGCCGGCAGCGACGGGGGCGGCGGCGGAGGAGGGCTCTTAGGTTGGGTGGCCGCCTCCATCTCTTTGAGCAGCGCCTGGTCCTCGGCAGAGACGCCAGCGTCAATTGCCGGCTCCGGACTCTGGGCAAACGCCCGCGACACGGCCAAGAGGGCGATGGCCGCGGCAAGAGCCTGACTGTGGGGAAGGGTTCTCATGAAGCTCGCGACATCGAAGCAGCGGACCAGGGTCCGCACACGGGGTTCCGAAGGTCAGACCAGGAAACGCTTCGGCCGACTCAGGCCGCCGGCGGACCCTGCTTCGGAGCGCGAGCGAGGCAGAGCTCGCGAACGGCGGGGACTTCCACGCACGGACGAGGGGCTGCAACTTCGAAGCGCGCCACCGGCGCTACGGCCGGAACGTCGCCGAGCTCGCCGGGGTTGTCTCGAAGCTGGCAGGCGACGCAGGTGTTGCAGTCGTTCTCGCCGGAAAGGACGTGGGTGTGGGGCCGGCAGACGCACGCCGCCGCGGCGAGGGCCACCACCGCGATGAGAGCGAGCGCGCGCACCGCCAAGCTCATAGTGCCCGCCACCGCGGCGGTCAAGGCGGCGAAGAACCGGGTGGCACCGGTTGCGGTGGGCTGCCCATAGGGTAGAGGGAATCCCGTCCCCGGAACCGGGTGCCGCGAAAGCCCGGGCGAGGGGCTGCCCTCTGGGGGTCTCTTCCCAAGTGCCCTATTTTGGCCGAGAAAATTCTCGGATGTCCGGGTGGTGAAGCCCCGTAACGTTCCGGCATCAGGCCTCAGTTCCTAGCCGGACAGCCGAATTCCCGAGAAGTTTCTCGGCCAAAACAGGGCACCTTTTTCAAGCGACCCGCCCGGGATACCTCACGAGTCTGTGGGCCCCTTTCCCTACCTGCGCGCGCCGATTCCTGACTCGAAGCGACAAACGCCGTAGGACCGACACGCCGCCCGCTGACGAAGTCCCGGCCCCGGGAGTCGGTACAGAGCCAACCCTCACCGACTCATGCACCCGCCGTCGGCGGATTCCCAAACCTGCGCATCGTCCACCTCGAGCCAGTCGGCAGGGGTCGGGTTGGGCACCCAGAATCGCAAGAGGTAGCGCTGCTCGTTGTTCCCGACAATCTTCAGCGCGCCGTAAGCCTCCGGTGGAACGACCTGCCAGTTGCCGTCCACCGGCGAGGAGAACGAGACGTCGTTGACGGACGACGAGTTGACGACCTCGCGAACAGTGACCCGGCCGACCGACGAGCCGCGCATCCAGGCCCGGGTGCAGAAGGTGCGTGTACCCGGAGCCGACACGACGTTCGGGTCGAGCCAGAGGTTGAGGGACGGCCAGCCGTCCGAGTCGGACAAGCGCGCGAAGGAAGCGCCGGCCCAGGGCGCGTTGCTCGCGGCCGCGAGCTTGCCGTGGTCGGCGTACCAGCCCGTGGGGGGATTCCCGCATTCGTAGCCCGGGTTTGGCACGAGGTTCTTCGGAAACAGGGGAGGCGTCTCACCGCAAGGGTCGGTCCCGCCGTCGGTCGGCTCGCAGAGTCCGGCTAGGCAGTTGAACCCACCAGCGCAAGGCTTGGCGGCCGAGCAGTCGTCGGGCTGCGGGCAGGCAGCGGTGAGCAGCAGCAAGGCGGCGACGAAGGGCCTCATGAGCGGCGCATTCTGCCTCGACTGGACGTGCGCCGTCAGGGGTCGCATCGGCCGACTATTCCAGCACCATCCGCAGCGCGCGAATCATCGCCCAAGGGCGCGGGGGGCAGCCGCCCAAGTAGCCATCCACCGCGACCACCCGGTCGGCGCCGCCGCGGGAGGCGTAGCTGGTGCCGAAAACTCCCCCCGAGATGGCGCAAGCGCCCATCGCGACCACCAACCTGGGCCGGGGCATTGCGTCGAGGGTGCGCACCAGGGCGAGCTCGAGGTTCCGCGTCATCACCCCCGTAACCAGCAGCACGTCGGCGTGTCGCGGGCTGGCGACGAAGTCCACTCCAAAGCGCTGCACGTCGTACTGGGGCGCCTGAAGCTGATTCAATTCCCAGTCGCAGCCATTGCACCCGCCGGCGTCGAGGTGGCGCACGTGCAGGGAACGGCGAAACCGTTTCAGGACTACCTCGGCCAGCCGAGCTCCTTCCCGGCTGACGCGGTCGTGCGCGTCCAGGGCGAAGTCGGGGCCGAGCGAAGCCCCCTCGAACCCTTCGAGCGGGAAGCGGCGCCTGAGCGACGCGGCGGACCGGCCCATGGCCGGTTCCTCGTGCACGTTCTTGAAGGCGGCGGCGTCCCCTTCCGCGCAGAGGCCGCACTGCACGCACCGGCCGTCGTCGATGACGGCCACGGCCTTGCCGCCCGAGCGCTCGACGGCAATCGCCTCGGCGGGGCAGAGCTCGATGGCGGCCCGGAGCGCCTCGGGGGCCGAACTCGCCAGGTCGAAGCGGCCGACGGCGGCGGCGGCCCAGCCAGCTCTGGGGCCAGGCACCTCTTCGGTGACGCGGCCGGCAGCGAGGGCGTCGATGATGAGGTTCAGCATCCGCGAGCCTTTCGCGTCACAGGTCGCACCCGGCGTAGCTCAGGTTGAAGCTCTTGTTGATGAGCGGGAAGTCCGGGACGATGTTGCCCGGGATGGCGTGCTCGATGGCGGGCCAATTCATCCGCGACGGCGACCGCACCCGAAGCCGGGCCACCCGCCCCGCTTCCAGCCGGACGAAGGTGAGGATTTCTCCGCGAGGCCCTTCGGCCCACCCCAGTCCCTCGCCCCCGGTGCGGTCGGAAATGCCCGGCGGGGCGGGGTCTGTATCGGCCAGCCGGGTCACGATGCCCTGGCAAAGCCGCAGGGACTCGCGCGCCTCGGCCAGCCGCACCTGGGCCCGGGCGGCGACGTCGGCGCCAGTCTCTGTCGCCGGCTTCAACGTCCCGTAGATTTCCGAGTCGGCGGGGGTAGGAAAAGCCAGGTCCACCCGGCTGTCGGTGCGAACGCCGCTGGCGCGGGCCACCACTCCCACCACGCCGAGCGCCCGCACGTGCTCGGGCGAGAGCAGCCCGGTGCCGCTCAGCCGCTCGAGGTTGGTGGCGGAGCCGAAGATGCCGTTGGCCAGCCGCTCGACCGACTCCAGCGCGGCGGTCGCTCCGGTGAGCGCCGAGTCGAGGTCGGCGGAAGAGGGCGCCCGTCGCACTCCGCCCAACCCCACCAGGTTGCGCAGGTACCGGCTGCCGGACAGGGCCTGGTTCATCGCCAGCAGCCGTTCCTTGATGATGAGCCCCTCGGCCAGCGCCACCGACAGGGCGGTGCCCGCGCACAGATTGCCCAGGTCGCCGGCGTGGTTGTACAGGCGCTCGAGCTCGAGCAAGAGCGAGCGGACCAGCGCGTGCGCCGCCGGCACTTCTATTCGCAGCGCCGCTTCCATCGCCCGGGCCGCGGCGACCGAATGGGCCACGCTGGCGGTGCCGCTCACCCGTTCGGCAATGGCCAGCGCCGCCGCGGGCACCCGGCCCTGGGCCAACCTTTCGACGCCGCGGTGCACGTAGAACATGCGCACCTCGAGCCCGAGCACCGTCTCGCCGACGGCGGTGAAGCGGAAGTGGCCCGGCTCGATGATGCCGGCGTGAATGGGGCCGACGCGAAGCTCCATCACGCCTTCGCCCTCGACGTGGCGGAACGGGTACTGGCCCGACACCCGCTCGACCGGCAGGGGGGGATTCACGCCGGCCCGCAGCGGGAACAGGCCCTCGGGCCAGTCCTCGTGGTGCACCAGAGGTCGCGGGTCGGGTGACCCAGAGAAGGTGACGCCGAAGAGGTCGCTGACCTCGCGTTCGGCCCAGGAAGCCGCGGGGCAGGCCAGCGCGATGGAAGGCACTCCGGCCGGGGGAACCGACAGGCCCAGCACCACCGGGACGCGCACGCCCGGCGCGACGAAGACGTAGTCGAGCCGCACCTCGCCCGGCCTCGGCTGGTCGGCCACCAGCGAGCCGAACCTCCAGCTCGCGGCCAGCGCGCGCCCGACGGTCGGGGCCAATTCCTCGAGAGCCAGCGCGTAGGCGCGAGCGCCCTTGAGCGCGCGGCGGTCGTCCGGAGCGCGGCCGACGAGGCGGTCCGCTTCCTTGCGCGCGGCCTCGGTCACGGCGTCACCCTTGCGCCGACTACCCCTCGTCCGTTCCGCCTCATGGCGCGAACTCTCGGGCGACCGCCAGCAGTTGGTTCCACAGGCCGGGCGGCATCGCCACCCCCACCCACGCCATCGCCGCGAGCGTCGGCACCGCCACCGCGGCCGTGTCGGCGAGGCTCCCCCGCGCGCCCGGCAGCGATTCGTCCGACCGGGCGAACACCACGCGAAGGACGCCGGTGGCCACCACGCCGAAGACCGCGGCCAGGGACAGCGTCACCACCAGCCCGATGGCGACGTGCCCACCGGCGTACAGCGCCCGCAGCACCGTCAGCTCGCTCGCGAACAGGCCGAAGGGCGGAAAGCCGAGCGCCGCCGCCATGGTGACGAGGAACATCGCCGACAACCCGACAGACCGACCGAACAACCCGGGGCCGCGCTGGGTATCGGACGTGCCGCGTTCGCGGGCGACGTAGCCGAGCAGGCTGAACGCCAGCGCCTTCAGCGTGCCGTTGGCCAACAGGTGCAATAGCCCCCCGCGCATCGCCATCGGGTCGAGCCCGAAGGCCATCGCCGCGAAGCCCATGTGTTCGACGCTGGTGAAGGCGAGAATCCGGCGCAGGTCGGTCTCGCGCACCACGAGAATCATCGCGGCCAACACCGACACCACGCCCGCGCCGACGAGGAGTCGGCTGGTGAGCTGGCCCTCGCCCGCGGCCGAGGCCAGCGCGCCGAACCTGAGCAGCGCGCACAGCGGCACCGCCACAGCTCCTCCCGCCAAGAGGCCCGCCACCGGAGCCGGGGCGGCGGCGTAGGCGTCGGGCTTCCAGGTGTGCAGCGGGAAAAGGCCGATCTTCACCCCGTAGCCCGCGGCGGCGAGCGCCAGCGCGATGCGCAGCGTGCCCGGGGCCAGCGACGGCCCGGCCTTCTTCAGCGCCTGGAAGGACAGGGCAGAGTCGCCGTGGCCCAGCGCCTGAATGCCGGCCTTGTAGACGAACGACATCGCCAACAGCCCCAGCACCAGCCCGGCCGAGCCGAGGATCATGTACTTGAACGCGGCCTCGAGCGCCCCCCGGTCGCGACGGAAGCCCACCAGGAAGGCGCCGAGCACCGCGGCCAACTCCATCGAAATCCACATCACGCCCAGGTTGTCGGCGAGCACCGTGGCGAGCAGCGCCGACAAGAGCGCCGAGGCCAGCACCGCGTAGCGCCGCGCGAGTGGGGCCGCCTCGCCTTGGGTCTCGAACGAGCCCATGCCCGAGAGCGCCGCCACCGCGGCGGCGGCCGCCACCACGACCGCGAACGTCACTCCCAGCCCGTCGGCGCGAAAGGTGCCGTCGGCGGCCGCGGTCGCCAGTCCGGACGAGAGCACCTGGCGCGCTAGGGTGGCGGCGAGCACAAGCGTGGCCACCGCTCCGGTTCCGTGCGCCGCCAGCGCCCATCGCGCGGGCAGCGCCAGGCACAGCACTGCGCAGGCAGCAGGCAGGAGGACCAGGACGAGAATCACGGGGGAGGCCCTTCCCCGCGCGGCAGCTCGTTCGAGATTCGGTAGGCGAAGATCGCGAGAATCTGCACAGCCACCAGCACGTCGAGGGCGACGCCGATCTCGACGATGAGCGGCATGCCCAGGGTCAGCCCCAGCGTCGCGAGGATGACGCCGTTCTCCATGATGAGCAGCCCGACGATTTGAGTGATGATCTTCCGCCGCCCCAGCATCACCACCAGCCCGACCAGAATCGTGGCCATGCCGGCGCCCAGCGCGCCCTTGAGCTGCTCTTCGCCCGTGCCGAAGGTGCGCGAGGCAATCTGAAAGGCGCCCAGCGTCCCGATCGCCGCCATCACCAGCGACGAGGGAATGTTCACGATGAACTCGATGTCGTGCCGGATTTTCAGGCGCCTGACCGCGCCGAGCAGCGCCAGCGGTACCGCCACGCCCTTTACCCCGGCGGTGAGCGCCGCCAGCAGCCAGAGGTGGTGGGGGTGCTCGCTCTTCGGCGCCGCGATGAGCGCCACGGCGGCGAGCACGTAGGACTGCACCGCGAACGCCCGAATCGACCGGACCAACTGCCGTGACGCCAGCACGTAGATGGCGATGGCGACCAAGAGGATGAGCGCATGCGAGAGCAGCCGGTCCATCTAGAGCGCCTCGCGCGCCACGTAGGCGAGAATGGCCAGGCCGGCGGCGGCCCCCAGGAAGTCCGGCACCCGGAACAGCCGCAGCTTGGCGACCGACGACTCGACCACCGCGACCAGCGCCGCCAACCCGAACAGCTTCGCCGCGAAGGCCGCGGCCGAGAGCGCCAGCGCCCCGGGGTCGCCCGAGGCCCCGAGGCCGTCGGGGAGGAACACCGCGGCCAACAGGGCCAGGAGCACCGTCTGCTTCACCTGGGCGGCCAGCGTCGAGGCTGCGAATTCGCGGCCCGAGTACTCGAGCAGCATCGCCTCGTGCACCATGGTGAGCTCGAGGTGCGTCGCCGGGTTGTCCACCGGCACCCGGGCGCATTCGGCGAGCACCACCAGGAAGAATGCGATTGCCGCGAGCAGCCGCCAGGAGGTGAAAACAGTTCCGTGGACGCCCGCCAGCACCGCGCCGTCGGGCGGGCCGCCCACCCCGGCCGCCAGCACCAGCACCGCCACCACCGCCACCGGTTCGGCGAGCGCGGCGATGGACACGTCGCGCGACGAACCGAGGCCGCCGAAGGCGCTGGCCGCGTCGAGCCCCGCCAGCGCGGTGAAGAAGCGCCCCAGCGCCAGCACGTACAGCGCCGTCAGCACGTCGCCCGACGCCGCCCACCCGCCAAAGGCCACGCACGGGAAGGTGGCCGACGCGAGCACCGCCGAAGTCAGGCTCACCGCCGGCGCGAGCCGAAAAAGCGCCGACGTCGGGGCGGCGTGGAGGTTCTCCTTCACCAGCAGCTTGGCCAGGTCGCGGTAGCCCTGGGTGAGCGGCGGCCCCACCCGGCGCTGGAAGCGCGCCTTCAACACCTTGATGAACCCGTTGACGAGCGGGGCGACGGCCGCGAGCAGGGCGGCCTGCGAAAGCGTCAGGGCGAGGCGAACGGCGAGGCTCACGAGGCCGCCCAGGTCAAGAGCAGGGCCGCCACCACGGCGAAGACGACGAGGCCGCGGTTGGGGGAAGGGGACGCCCACGGCGCGAACCGGTCGGAAGTCCAGCGCAACAGTCGGAGCGCCGGCTGGTACAGGTGCTCCTCGAACAGGGGCGAGATGGCGCCGCGCGTCTTCGAGCGCATCACGAAGTAAGGCGCCGCCCCCGCTACCGGCACGGTGGCCCGTTCGAACTGGTACAGGTTCGAGAAGATGCGGCGGATGGGGTTCGAGAAGGCGCTGGCGGTGTACGCGGCCCGCCCGTCGACGCTGCCCTGGCCGCAGGCCCAGGTGCCGGTGGCGCGCGCCTTCATTCCTCGGCCCAGCCACACCCACAAGGCGGTTCCCAGCGCCAGGCCGGCCACCGCCAGCACCGCGGGCTGCACCGAACCCACGCCCAGGCCGCCGAGCACGCCGGTCTGGGGAATGGGGGTGAATCGGCCGGCGCCGAGAGAAGCCCCCACCCGGGACAGCACCGGCACCACCCACGGCGCCGCCAAGCCCAACCCCACGCACGAAAGGGCCAGCGCGTTCTGCGCCAGCCGTTGCATCGGGCCCACCTCGACCGCGTGAAGGGCGTTCTCCGAGCGGGGCAGGGCGAGAAACGCCACCGCGAAGGCCTTCACGAAGCAGGCGGCGGCGAGGGCGCCGGTCAGCGCCAGGCCTCCCGCAAAGAGCGGCGCGGTCGCGCGCAACAGGCCCGGCGAGCCCTGGGTCGCCCCGACGAACCCCTGCAGCACCAGCCACTCGCTGGCGAACCCGTTGAGCGGCGGCAGCGCCGAGATGGCCAGCGCCCCGATGAGGAAGGCGCGGCCGGTCGAAGGCATGTGGCGCAACAGCCCGCCCATCTCCTCGAGGTCGTGGGTGTGCGCGCCCAGGTGCACGCTGCCGGCGCAGAGGAACAAGAGCCCCTTGAAGACGGCGTGGTTGACGACGTGGAACAGCCCGGCAGCCAGGGCCAGCGCCGCCACGGTGGGCAGCCCGGCGTGCTGGGCCGAGATGCCGAGCCCCACGCCGAGCAGGATGATGCCGATGTTCTCGACCGAGTGGAACGCCAACAGGCGCTTCAAGTCGTGCTGAGCCAACGCGTAGAGCACCCCGAGCAGCGCGCTCACCAACCCCACCACCAGTAACAGGTGCCCCACCCACGCGGGCGGCGGCCCCGCCAGGTCGAGGGCGGTGCGCACCATCGCGTAGATGCCCACCTTGATGATGACGCCCGAGAGCAAGGACGACACGTGCGAGGGGGCCACCGGGTGCGCCTCGGGCAGCCAGATGTGCAGCGGCACCACGCCGGCCTTGGCGCCGAACCCCGCCAGGGCAAGGCAGATGCCGATTCCGTAGACGAGCGGCGTGCGGGAGGCGGCGGCGGCCCGGAGCGCGTCAAACGAGTAGCTGGGAGCGTCTCCGAGCAGGAGCAAGAGGCCCGCCAGCGCGGCGAACGTGCCGATGTGCGTCACCACCAAGTAGAGGATGGCCGCCCGCTTCACCTCGGCGCGGTGGCCGTCGGCCAGCACGACCGCGGTGGCGAGCCCGGTCATGATTTCCCAGGCGACGAAGAAGCCCACCAGGTCCTCGGCCAGCAACACCGCGAGGATGGACGCCTCGAGCAGCGAGAGCAGCGCCTGTAGCGCAGGCCCCGACATGCGGTGGCCGGCTCGGTCGAGGTAGGCCGGCGCGTAGAGGGCCACCGCCAGCCCGACCAGGGCCAGGGCGCAGACGAAGACCGCCGCCAGTGGGTCGAGCCGCAGCGCCACTGGAGCGAAGGGGCCTGTGAACGGCAGCGCCACCCGCTGCGGCGCGCCGGTCATCAGCACCCGGACCGCGTCCACCGAGGCTAGGCCCAGGGCGGCCACCTGCACCACCGCCCCGAGGCGGACCACCACCGCCGGCGCGGCGCGGGCCGCTGCGAAGGCCAGCGCGGCGTACCCCAGGAGCAGCAGCAGTGCGAAATGAGCGAGCGTGCCCCTCAACCTCCGATGCGCGGATATAGCACTCCCGCGACGAGCGCACCGGCCTAGGCGGTCAGAAGGCCCGGCCCTGGCCCCCGTCCACCGGTACGGTGGCCCCGGTCATCCACGAGGCTTTGCTCGAACACAGGAAGGCCACGACGTTCGCCACCTCGTCGGGCGCGCCGAACCGGCCCCACGGCAGGTCGTCGCGCAACATCTTCTCGATGAGCTCGGGCCGTTCCTTCTGGCGGTGGTCCCAGCTTCCGCCGGGGAAGAGGATGGACCCGGGAGCCACCCCGTTGACGCGAATCTTGTGGCGGGCCAGGTCGATGGCCATCTCCTTGGTGAGGCCGGTGAGCGCCGCCTTGCCGGCGACATAGGCGGCGCTCGAGCAGTACTCGCGGCCGCAGATGGAATTGACGTGGACGATGCTGCCCCCGCGCCCCCGAAGGTGCGGCAGTGCCTGTTGGCAACAGTACACCGCCGCCATCAGGTTCAGGTCGAGGACGGTCCGGAACTGCTCGGCGGACGTCGAATCGAAGGGCCCCGACCCCAGGCTCCCGCCGACGTTGTTCACCAGGATGTCGAGGGCTCCGAAGGCGCCCACCGCCGCCTGAACCGCCCGGGCGGCTCCGAAGTCGGCGGTGACGTCGGCGGCCAGGAAGCCGACTTTCCCGCAGAGCGCGCCCACTTCCGCGGCCGCGGCGCCGAGGTCGCCTTCACCTCGGGCGACCAGGAAAACCGAGGCTCCCTCTCGCGCCAGCGCCAGGGCGATGGCCTTGCCGATGCCGCGGCTCGCGCCGGTGACGAGGGCCGACTTGCCTACGAGCTCGAGGTCCATGGGGCTCCTTCGTGGTGAATTCGCTCAGCCCAAGCTCTGTCGAGGGCCCCTCGACGGAGCGATGCCGAAACTCTCGGCCACTGCCCTCGCCACCCCGCCTCCCGAATCGCGGGTCTCGGTCAGCACATCGCTGGCGGCGCGCTTCACCTGGTCAGGCGCGTGGCCCATGCAGTACGACCGGCCCGCCGCCTCGAACATCGAGATGTCGTTCACCCAGTCGCCGACGACGACGGTCTCGGCCGGCGTGGCTCCGAAGTGGCGCGCCAGCGGCTCGAGCGCGGCGCCCTTCGAAGAACCTGCTGCGCGGGCCATCAGCGCCCAGGTGGACTGCCGCCCCATCGGGAAGGTGAGGACTTGCACCGCGTGCGCCAGCTCGGCCCGAATCTCCGCGGCGGCTTCGCCGATGCCCGACGCTTCGCCCACCGCCACCACCGCCGTCACCCCTTCGTCGCCCTGCCATACCGCGTGGTCGAGCACCGAGGCGGCGCGTTCGAGCGTGGGCGACCAGGCGGCGAGGTATTCGAGGAAGGTGTCCCCGCCGGCGTCGTAGACGATGGCCTCGCGGGTGAAGGCGTAGGTGGCCGCCCGGGCCCGGCCCACGGCCTGTTGCAGCCCGAGGGCGTCCGGGCCGCGGATTCCGCGGTGGGCCAGCGTCTCGCCGGTGCGCGTGTCGACCAGGTGGCTGCCGTCGGCGCAACAGACCGGCCCGGTCACGCCCAGGACTTCGGCGACGTGGCGGGTGCCCGGGAAGAGCCGGCCGGTCACGATGGTGATGCCGACGCCCGCGGCCATCGCCGCGCGAATTGCCCGCATGTCGGCCGGGTGGGGCGCCCCCTCGCGGTCGAGCAGCGTTCCGTCCAGGTCGACGGCGAGCACGCGGGGTCGAATCATTGGGTGCACCGTAGCGCGCGCCGCGCCGGTCCGCTC
>JAHFDQ010000016.1:0-5271 GCA_023248915.1 Archangiaceae bacterium
AGAGGATGGACGCGAAGGTGTCGTTGGACAGCGTCGTCGTCCCGCCCGTCGCGTACAGCCCGTACTGGCAGCTGTCGAAGGTGCCATGCGTCGCGGTGGTGTTGGCCGCCGCGTCGAGGCACCGCAGGGCGTACTTCACCGTGGCGTAGTCGAGGCTGGCCGTCCCTCCCCCCAGCACCCGTACCCCGTACCAACTGGTAGAGGTGGCCCCGGGGCTCGTCAAGAGCACCGGGTTACCTGCCGCCCCCTGCACCAGCAGCGCGCCCTGCACAATCAGCTCGACCCGCGCCGTGTCCGTCCCGGACACCATGCCGTCGCTGGTGGCGACGTTCAGCGTCGTCCCCGCGGACAGCGTCAGCGTCACTCCCGCCGGCACCACCAGGTCTCCCGACACCGTCTGCGCGCCCGACAGCGTGGTGTCGGTAAAGAGGGTGCCTTCCAAGAGCGGCGTGGCGTCGCCGGCGTAGGACGCGCTCCCTATGTCCGTCCCTGCGTTCGACGCATTCCTCGCCGGAGAGTTGGAGGTGATGCGGTAGTTGCCGCCGCCTACGAAGAGGGGATTCGCGGACTGCGCCCCGGCGCCCGAGCCCGTATTGTAGACGCCGCCCGAGCCGTTCCCCCACACGTCGTTGTACGACAAGAGCGGCGAGCCCGAGTTGTTGTACACCCCGTACCCGTTGTTGTTGGAGGTGATGATGCTGTTGCGCACCGTCACCACCTGCGCGGTCGACAGGTACAGGCCCCCGCCCTGGTTGCCGGTGACGGTGTTGTAGTCGAACGTCCCGCCGCCTCCGGTGTAGTTGACCGCGTAGCCCGACGACGAGTTGAGGGTGACGAGGCTGTGGTCCACGTTCACCACCGAGCCGGCGCTCGCGTACACCGAGTCGAAGAGGATGGACGCGAAGGTGTCGAACGACAGCGTCGTCGTCCCGCCCGTCGCGTACAGCCCGTACTGGCAGGTGTTGAAGAAGACGCCCGCCGCCGCCACTCCCGCCGCGGCGTCGATGCCACGCAGCGCGTAGGCGATGGTGGCGTTGCCGACATTGGCGGTCCCAGCCCCTGTCACCCGCACCCCGTACCAACTGGTAGAGGTGGCCCCGGGGCTCGTCAGCAGCACCGGGTTGCCGGGCGTCCCCAACACCTGCAGCGAGCCCTGGACAATCAGCTCGACCCGCGACCCGTCCACGCCCACGTTGGCCGCGTCGCTGGTGGCGGCCGACAGCGTCGTCCCCGCCGCGACGGTGAGGGTGACACCCGGGTCCACCACGACGTCACCGGTGAGGACGTAGGGGCTGCCTGCCGGGTCCCACGTCGTGTTGACCGCGATGTGCCCCTGGAAACTGGTGGCCGCCGCCGTCGCCGGTAACAACAGCGCGCCGACGAGCACGAGTTGGCCGCGCATCACGCTTCCCCTTCCTTGACTAGGGCCGAAAATCCAGGCCCGCTGAAACTACGACTGCCAGGGGCCGGTAGGCCGCCGCGTTCGCCGCGAAGGCCTCGACCGAGCCCAGCACCACCACTCCAAGCGGGCCGACGACGCTCTTTCGAGCGCCCAGCACCAGCCCTCCGCCTGGAATCATTCCACCCAGGTAGAGGTCGCCGCGCAACCCCGCGGAAAGCTGCAGCGGCCCGGCGGTCCCCTCGAAGGCGACCAGCGCCCCCACGCCCGTGCGCGTCCCCGGCCGGCACCGCGCTGAGAGTTGCCAGTGCTGCCCGCGGTAGCCGGCGAAGGCCTCGCTGCCCCAGGCGAGCCCCAGCGTGTTGACGTACCCCGCCGCGCCCAGCAGCAGGCCTCCCGAGCTCGCGACGGACGAGCGCGCCACCACGTTCGCTTCCGGGGCTTGAACCAACGGGGGAGCGGGAGGCGGCGCGGCGACCACCGCCTGGGGCCGCGACTCCGGCACTGGAGCCGGCTTCGCCGGGGGAGTCGCCGCGGTGGGCGCGGCCTGGTGGGTGGGAGCGAGCGCCAGGCGCGCCTTCTCGAACAGCTTGGACAGCTTGGGGGAAACCTTGAAGGGAAGCTGCGCCGCGGGGTCCAGCGCCAGCGCGCGTTCGAACGCGCCGATCGCGCGGTCCGAGTCCCCGAGCTGGGCGGTGATGAGGCCCTCGAGCAGGGCCACCTTCACCTCTTCCGCCTGCGAGTTGGTGGGCCAGGCGAGCGCCTTCTCGATTGTCCGCAGCGCCGCCTGGAACTCGAGGCTGCGGTAGAGCCGCGCGGCCGGTTCGAGGTACGGGTTCGGCGAGTCGGCGGCGAACGCCCGGCAGGGAACGGAGAGCCCGACGAGCGCAATCAACAACCAAACCGCGTACGCGCCTGGCGGTCGAGGGGTGGGCATCCGACGCGCGAGCGTAGCGCAAACCGGCGCACCGAAGGGTGGCGAAGCCCATCGGGGTGGTATCGTGTGGGCATGGGTGAAGCAGCAGCGTGCCCCGCGTGCGGCCTCGAAGTCGCGCCGGGCGTCTCGAACTGCCCGAGGGACCAGACGCTCATCCCCGGGAGGGCGTCCCAGCGGATCAGCGCCCCGACCATGACCATCTCCGAGGCGGACAAGGCCGCCGCGAGCTTGCAGGAGTCCGCCCAGGCAACCGAGGAAGCGCGGAAGGTGTCCATCGTCGGCACCAAGTGTGGCGAGTATGACGTGGTGAGAGTCCTCGGCGAAGGGGGCATGGGCTACGTGTACGAGGGCCTCCAGCCGATGATCGGCAAGCGGGTCGCCATCAAGGTGCTGAAGAGCGAGATCGCCTGGAACCCCGAACAGATGCAGCGCCTGCTCGCCGAGGCCCGAGCGGTGAACGCGGTCCGCCACCGCGGCATCATCGACATCTTCAGCTTCGGAGAGTTGCCGGACCGGCGGCAGTATTTGGTGATGGAGCTCTTGGAGGGCTTCCCGCTCGACCAGTCGCTCTCCCAGCCCACCCCACTGGACCTGGCCGAGACGCTGTCGATTCTCGACGAGGTGCTGGACGCGCTGGGCGCGGCGCACCGGGTCGGCGTGGTGCACCGGGACTTGAAGCCCAGCAACATCTTCATCGTGGCCCCGGAGCACAGCGTCCGGTACGTCAAGCTGCTGGACTTCGGGCTGGCGAAGCAGGCCGCGCTCCCCGGAGGCACGACGCCACAGACGCGAGCCTCGATGATGATTGGGACGCCCAACTACATGGCGCCCGAGCAGGCGCGAGGCGAGGCGGTGGGTCCGGCCACCGACCTGTACGCGTTGGGTGTGCTGGCGTTCGAGATGCTGACGAGGGCGCTTCCCTTCGACGGGCCCAGCCCGTTCGAGATCATCTACAAGCACCTTCACGAGCCCCCGCCGAAGCCTTCGTCGCTGAACCCGGCGGTCCCGCCCGAGCTCGACGCGCTGGTCCTTCGCCTCCTATCTAAAGCACCCTCCGACCGGCCTCAGACGGCCGAGGAAGTGCGGGACAGGGTCCGGGCCATCGCCGGGTTGCCGCCCCGACCGGTCGCTCGCCCGTCTTCGCCGAACCTCCAAGCGGTCAGCCTGCCGCCGGTGCAGATGGACCCGACGCACATTTCGATGCGAAGCTACACCCCGGGGCAACCCTCGGCCGCCGCGGACGCATCGGTTTCCGCTCCGACCGCCAGCTTGGCCGCGCCCGCGGTCTCGGCAGTCACTCCGGCACCGCGGACTGCGTCCAGGAGGGGACTGGTGGTTGGGGCGATTGCCGCCGCCGTGCTGTTGGCGGGGTCGGCGGCCTGGCTGAGCCTCCGCGGCCCCGAGCCCGCGTCAGTTCAGGCGACGATGCCCGCGCCCATCGCCCCGCCCGTTCCAGCATCGGCCCAGGTGGCGCCACCCACGCCCGTCGCTCCGACCGTAGTGGCGGCAGCGCAGCCGGCGCCCAGCCCCGCGCCCCCGGCGCCGTCCGGGGCCAGCCTCTCGGTGACCTCTAACGCGCCCTGTGAGCTGTCGATCGACGGTCGCGCGCGCGGCCGCGCTCCGGCGACGCTGCCCGACCTGGCGCCCGGACCGCACGCCCTGAAGTGCCGGAATGCCTTCGGAGCCGAGGCGCAGGCGCAGGTTGACCTCCAGCCGGGGACCGCGTCGACCCACGGCTTCGCCTTCCGGAGCGGGCTCTTGGACGTCTGGGTGATTCCGTTTGCCGAGGTGACCATCGACGGCAAGCGCTACGGCGAGACGCCCATCAAGGCGGTCTCACTGGTCGAGGGCAGCCACAAGGTCGAGCTGACCATGGACGCTCAGCGCGTCACCCGCTCGGTGGTAATCACCGGAGACGCCCCAGTGAAGCTCAAGGTCAACATGGAAGCGCCCTGAGCGATTGAGTTGAAGTGCCCAGGGCCGGAATCGAACCAGCGACACGCGGATTTTCAGTCGCGTTTGGCCGGAGGGCAAGAGTGAGAACCCTGCGGAAACTGGCCGCTGGTGGCCGTGTTTGGCCGGGCGAGTGGGGGAGGAGTGGGGGCAGAAGCCGGAACCAAGGTCGTCAAGATTACCGGCGACCGGGTCTGCTCTTGCTTGCGTCGATATGCAAATATTGACATAATACAGGGGTGGGCGTCTTGTTGAGGCCGGTCGTGTGGATTGCTCACACCCGCCAGGAACTGAAGTCCTTCCCGGAGGACGTTCAGGATGGCTTGGGCTACGCCTTGCAGGTAGCCCAGGAAGGCGGGAAGCACGCCGACGCCAAGCCTCTCAAGGGCTTTGGCGGTGCCGGGGTGTTGGAGGTGGTCGACGACTTCGACGGCGACGCGTACCGAGCCGTCTACACGGTGAGGTATTCGGACGCGGTCTACGTTCTCCATGTGTTCCAGAAGAAGAGCAAGAAAGGCATCGAGACCCCCAAGCACGACGTGGAACTCATCAGGCAGCGGCTGAAGCGAGCTGCCGAAATCCACGCCGAGCGGATTGCCGAGAGCGAGAAGAAGGGAGACTTGAGATGAAGAAGGACTACACGGTTGGCAGTGGGAACGTTTTCGCGGACCTCGAACTTCCCGACGCCGAGGAGCGTCTCGCCAAGGCTCGGTTGGCCATGGAGGTCGGGAAGCTCATCGCGAAGCGGGGATTGACCCAGGCTGCGGCAGGAAAACTTCTGAGGGTTGACCAACCCAGAATCTCGAAACTTCTGCGAGGCCACCTCGCGGACTTCTCCACCGCCACGTTGGTGAAGTACATCAACGCGTTAGGAAGCGACGTCGAGTTGGTGGTGCAGGAGCGGCCTCGCGCAAGCGGGCCCGGCCATCTCCGGGTTCGTTGGGCGTAACTGACCGAATCAGCTTCGCATAGGGGGTCTTCA
>JAHFDQ010000016.1:5281-26373 GCA_023248915.1 Archangiaceae bacterium
GAGGTGCTCGACGCCGCCAACCGATTGCTCAAGCGCGGCGTTTTCACTCGCCAGCGCTACGGCCAGGCCATCAACCGCGCATGCGACGTGGCCGGCATCGCCCGATTCTCACCTGGTCGTTTCCGGCACACAGTCGCAACGGTGGCTATCAACGCGGGCGCTGACCCGGCGGCCGTGGCAGCCTTTCTCAATCACAAGTCGCCGCGGACCACCCGCCGCTTCTATGCGACGCACGCCGCACCCAAGCGCGTACCCACGCTCCTGTAGATGCGGAACCGGGCCCAAAGTGGGGGAGGAGTGGGGGCAGGCTCCTTCGGCGGCCTTCACCGGCCCCGCGCCGCCCCCTCCGAACCCTGCGTCTCAACTGAAGAAACTGAAGTGCCCAGGGCCGGAATCGAACCAGCGACACGCGGATTTTCAGTCCGCTGCTCTACCGACTGAGCTACCTGGGCGTAAGGGGCAACGCGAAGCGGCCGGTGACTTACGGGGGCTCAGGCTCGCTCGTCAAGTCGGTTTTCGGCTTCCATCTTCCAGCCAGCTCGCGAGCAGCTTCCTCGTGCTGTCGTGCTCGGGCGCGGTCAGCACCTTGCCCGGCGGGCCGCTCTCGATGACCTGGCCGTGGTCGAGCACGAAGACGTGCTCGGCCCCCTTGGCGAGCTGGAGGTCGTGCGTCACCACCACTTGGGTTACTCCGGTCGCGTCCACCCGGTGCAACGTCTGCAACACCTCGGCCTTCAGCGACGGGTCGAGCGCGCTGGTCGGCTCGTCGTACAAGAGCACGCTTGGTTCCATTGCCAGCGCGCGCGCCATCGCCACCCGCTGCTTCTGGCCTCCCGAGAGCTGCTCGGGGAAGGAACCCGCCTTGTCGGCCAGGCCGAGCTGCGCCAACAGCTCTCGCGCCTTGTCCTCGGCCTTGGCGCGCGTAAGGCCCTTCACCTTCACCGGCGCGAGCGTGCAGTTCTCCAGCGCGGTCAGGTGCGGAAACAGCTCGAAGCTCTGGAACACCAACCCCAGCCGCTGGCGCACCGCGCGCAACTGGCGCTCGCGGACCGCCGGCGACACCTCTTCGGTCCCTTGCACCTTCGCTCCGTCGACCTCGACCGTTCCTCGCTCGAACGGTTCCAATCCCATCACGCACCGAAGCAGCGTGGACTTCCCCGCGCCGCTGCGCCCGAGCAGCGCCACCAGCGTCCCGGCGGGAAGGTCGAAGGACAATTCCTTCAGCGTCGCTTCGGCCGCTCCCGGGTAGCGCCGCACCAGCATGTCTACCTTCAGCGTCACTGGGCCACCTTGCGCAGGTGCCGCCCGAAGTGCGCCTCGGCCCGCTTCGACAACTGCGCGAACGGCAGGCCGATGACCAGGTACCAGATAGCCACCAGCAGCCCCAGCCCCAGGTGGTCGCGCATCGAGCTGGCCAAGTTCACGTACGTCTTGGTCAGCTCGGTGAGCGTCACCAGCGACACCAGCGAGCTGTCCTTCAACAGGGCGATGAAGTCGTTGGTCATCGGCGGAATGCTGATTCGCACCGCCTGGGGCCCGACGACGTGGCGCAGCGTCAACCAGCGCGAGAGCCCCAGCACCTTCGCGGCCTCGGTCTGTCCGGCCGGAACGCTCTCGAGTCCGGCGCGGTAGTTCTCGGCCTCGGCCGCCGCGTAGTTCAGCCCGAGGGCGATGCAGCCGGCCGCGAACGGGTCGAGCCGAAGCCCCAGCTCGGGCAGCCCGAAGTACACCATGGTGAGCTGGATGAGCAGCGGCGTGCCTCGGAAGAACTCGACGTACGCGGTGCAGGTCCAGCGCAATGGCATGGGCCCGTACCGCCGGCCCACCGCCAGGCCCAGCCCGAGCGCGACCGCCAGCGCCATCGAGACCAGCGACAGCGCCAGCGTCAGGCCGGCGCCGGCCAGGAACAGGGACAGGGTCTGCGGGTAGCGGGTTCGCACCCGTTCCCAGAACGGCGGCAGCTTCCCCACCGCCGCGCGCCAGCGTTCGTACTCCTCGCTGACTCCCGCTGGCGCCGCGCCCACCAGGGCCGCGGTCTCGGCGTTGGAGATGCCCCAGCTCCCGTAGATTCGCGCGAGCGTCCCGTCCCGCGCCAGCGACTCGAGCGCGGCGTTCAGCTCGGCCAGGAGCGCCTCGTCCCCCACTGCCACCGCCAGCGCGTAGCTCACCTCGCCGAACGACCCGTCTACCTCTTCGAGCTCGGGCTCGACATCGCCGTAGTACCGGGCGACGGGGCCGTCGAGGAGCACCGCGTCAGTCCGCCCGAGGCGCAGGTCTTCGTAGATTTCGTTCTGCCCGCCGTCGTAGCTGCGCACCTCGGCGCCGGCCCGGGCGAGAATTCGCTCGGCGAGCGAGCCCGGCAGCGTGCCCACCTTGCGCCCCGCCAGCGCTGCCAGCGTCCGGGGCGCGTGGGCGTCGCCGCGGCGGACGGTGAGCTTCTCTTCCGCGACGAAGTACGGGCGAGTGAGCAGGCACACCCGCCGCTTCTCTTCGGCCACCTCGATGCCGTTCAGCGCGACGTCGAAGTCTCCGCGCGCGAGCAGCTCGAGCAGCTTGTCCCACTGGCCGTGCACCGGCCGCGCCTTGACGCCCAGCCGCTTGGCCAGCTCGACCGAGAGGTCCACCTCGAAGCCGACGAGGTGATTCGGGTCCATCGGGTCCTGGAAGACGTAGGGCGCGCCGCCCTGGGCGTCGGCGCCCCAGCGCAGCTCGCCCGTCCGCCGGACGGAGGCCAACCCGTCGCGTGCCGGCCCATCGGCCGCGGCAGCCGTCGAGAGCATGAGGGTGAACGCCGCCAGTCGCCGCACCGGCCGCATCCTGCGGAGGAGCGCCCTCCCGCGCAAGAACGCCCGACGTCGGGCAGACGGTGTTCCGAACGGGCGGTGCGCCAGACCCGGGCCGACGCCCCCACTGCGGGGAGGCGACGAACCATCGGTAACCTCGGCGATTGAGTGCGGGCGCCCGCCCTGCCGCCTCTTCGAAAAAGGCCCTGTTCATAGTCGAGAAAGTTCTCGGGAATTCGGCGGCGTCGGCCAAACATCCGACCTGATTCCAGAGAGTTGCCGGCTCACGCCGGACGGATTGTCGAGGAAACTCTCGGCCAAACAAGGGCACCTTTTTCAAGCGACCCGATGGGGAGCCTCGTTCGCCCGTCGACAGCGTGCTCCATGCCTGCCGACGGCAAGGCGTTGCTCGGAGCCGCGAGAGCCGTAGGACCGACACGCCGCCCACTGGGGGAGGCAAGGCCGCGGGAGTCGGTTCAGAGCCAGTTGAAGGAAAGCAGAGCGGCCCGGTCCTTCAGGGCCGGAAAACGACGCGCCCGCCGACCACCGTCATCAGGACCTTCGCCGAGAGCAACTCCGTCGGTGGGACCTCGACCGGGTCCACGGACAGCACGGTGAAGTCGGCGTCCATGCCGGGCTTCAGCGTTCCCAGCTCACTCTCCTCGAACGCCGCGAAGGCAGCCCCAGTCGTGAATCCACGCAGCGCGTCTTCTCCTGAGAGCTTCTCCCCCGCCCGCCAGCCTCCCTCGGGCTTGCCCGAGACGTCCTGCCGGGTGCGCGCGGCGTACAGGCCGAGCAGCGGGCTCACGTCTTCGACCGGAAAATCGCTCCCGAAGGCCAGCGGCGCGCCGGCGTCGAGCAAGCTCTTCCACGCGTAGGCCCCCGCCAAACGTCCAGGTCCGAGCCGCTCGACCGCCCAGGGCATGTCGGAGGTGGCATGAGTCGGCTGCATGCTCGCGATGAGGTGTCCCTGGGCGAATCGCCCGAAGTCCTCTACGTGGAGCACCTGCGCGTGCTCGACCCGGTTCCGGCTGCCGGGATGGGCCGCCTCGAGCCGGGCCAGGGCGTCGAGGGTGATTCGATTGGCTCGGTCGCCGATTGCGTGCACGGCGACCTGAAACCCGGCGTCGGCGAAGGCGCGGGCGCGGGCCTCGAGCTCTTCCGGCGCGAGCAAGAGCAGCCCCGACTGCGTTGGGTCGTCGCTGTAAGGGGCATCGAGCGCCGCCCCGCGTGAACCGAGGGCCCCATCGGCGAGGAACTTCACCGCGCGAAGGGTGAGGAACCTGCCCCGGAAGCGGCCGCGGTCGAGGAACACCTGCGCGTCGGGCCCCTGTCCGTCGGCCATCGCGTAGACGCGCAAGGGGAGCGCCCCGACGACGTCCCACTGTTGCAGCAGCGTAAACGTGGCCAGGTCCATGCCCGCGTCGTGCACCGAGGTCAGACCCGCGGCCGCGCAGTGTTCGAGCGCCCGTTTCAGCCGTTGGGCCAGCTGTTCGTAGGTGAGGAGAGGCAGCTTCCGCTCGACCAGGTCGATGGCGTTGTCCACGAGCACGCCGGTCGGTTCGCCCACGGCGTCCCGGATGATGCGGCCGCCCGCGGGGTCCTCGTCGCGCGGGTGACGCCGGCGCGCTTCAACGCCGCGCCGTTCACCCACGCCGCGTGGCCGTCGATGCGGGTGAAGAAGGTCGGCGTGTCAGGGAAGAGGGCGTCGAGCCGTTCGCGGTCGGGAAAGCCCCGCTGCCCCTCGGGCCAATCGTTCTGGTCCCAGCCCCGGCCCACCAGCCAGTCGCCTTGGCGGCTCGCCGGGGGGGCAGCACTCGCCCGGGCGAGCACCTCGTCCAGCGAGCGGGTGCCGACGAAGCTCGCCACGGTGAGGCTGCGCCCGAGCGAGGCCAAGTGCCCATGAGCGTCGGCCAGGCCCGGAACGGCCACACCGTCCAGCTCGACCACTTCCGCGTCCGCGCCCGCGGCGGCGACCGCTTCGTCGCGGGTGCCGACGGCCACCACCTTCCCGCCGCGCACCGCCACCGCTTGAGCGAGCGGCCGTGCCGCGTCGAGGGTGCGCACCCGCTTCACCAGGTAGACCGCCGCCTTCGTCGTCATCGGTTCCTCGGACACGCGCTTGGGGCAGCCCAACACACCCCACGCCGCGAGGGCGAGCGCGGCACCTCGAAGCACCGAAGCCGGCAACGCGCAGCTCACAGAACGAAGGGCTCGCCGCGAGGCCCACGGCGTTCACGAAGCCGGCTCTGAGAAACGGTGAGCTCACCGAGAAACCTCAGATACTCGTCGGGGCTCATGACCACGGGCCGCCTGGCGCGACGGAGGCCCGCCTGGGCTTCCGGGTTCGTCAGCGAGTCGACGTCAAGGTCGAGCGCGGGCGATGGCCTGTTTGATTTCATGAAACCTCTCAATCAACCCGTGTCGCTCTAACTGCGCGCGAATGGCGCCCTCGTCGACGTTCTCGAGCCCCAACAGAAACTGAATGTCCGCCATTTCTTGAAGTGTGCGCGCGGGGTCGTTCTTCATCGCGGGGACCTTCATCGCCGCCAAGTGTTCCGACCGGGGCACCCAGGCATCCAGTCCCGGGAAGAGCTGAACCTGGCGCGCTTCCGCGAACAGCGTGTCGGCGGTGGAACCGTCGACATAGATGAGGTCGAGCCGGCCGAGCGAAGGCAGGGCGTGAAGATGGTTGGAGTAACCGTCCGAGACGTTCAGCCGTTCGTAGCCAAGTGAGTCGAGTAGCCCGAGGAGGGCGGGCTGGGCTTTGCGCTCGACGACGAGGTCCAGGTCAGCCGTGGCGCGCGTCAAACCGTACGCATGGAGCCCCAGCGCGCCGACGACTCCGACGCGGAATCCCCGACCCTCGAGGAAGCTGGCGACCTGACTGAGGACCTTCTCGAACTGCAAGCGAACACCCCGCGGCGAGCGTGAAACCCGAGGCAAGGTACGAGCCCGGGACAAGGGGGTCAATCGAGCCGGGCCGGCAGATTCATTGCGCCCGACCTTGGCTGAACCTATGTTCAGTCACATGCTTCCCCGGCCGATCCGCAACCCGCCCAATCCCTGGGCCTCGACCTGCCGCCAATGGCGAAGGTCGAGCTCTTCGACGACTCGTCCCGTTCCATCGTCAACCGCAACGACAGCCCCGACGTGCCGTTCGACTTCAGCGTCAACCCCTACCGTGGCTGCAATCACGGTTGCGCCTACTGCTTCGCCCGCCGCTACCACGAGCTGCTCGGCTTCGGCGCCGGCACCGACTTCGACACCAAGCTGGTGGTCAAGCGACGCGCGGCCGAGCTGTTGCGCGCGCACTTCGAGCGGCCGGGCTGGGAAGGCGCGCCGCTGATGTTCTCGGCCGCCACCGACTGCTACCAGCCGAAGGCGGCTGCGGGCGCTGGCCCGGCTGTCGGCGGCCGGAATCCCGACCAGCCTGATTGTGGCGCCGTTCATTCCGGGAATCAGCGAGGTCGGCCTGGGCGAGTTGTTGGAGGAAGCGCGGGCGGCGGGAGCAAAGAGCGCGAGCTACGGGATGCTGCGCCTACCCGGCCCGGTGAAGGAAGTCTTCGAGCAGCGCCTGCGAGAAGCGTTGCCCGACCGCGCGGACAAGGTGCTGAACCGGCTGCGCGAGACCTCCGTTCAGCCCGGGCGGAGCTCTCCGTCTACCCGAGGCCGCGGAACGGGCCCCTACGCCGAAGCGCTGGCGGCGACCTTCGACGGCATAGTCCGGCGGCTGGGCTTTCCCGGCTCGCCGCCAACCCGGCTGGGGACATTCCGGCGCCCGGACCGTCCGCGACCGCAGCTCGAGCTTTTCTGAGCCGCCGCCGCCTACGCCACCTTCAGGAACTTCGACCCCAGCCCGCCGCACACCGGGCACTTGTCGGGGGCCTTGCCGAACTCGATATCGCCGCAGAACGGGCACAAATACACGTCCATCTGCGACAGGTCGGCGCCCGACTTCAGCGCGTCCAGCGCCTGCTGGAAGAGCCCCGCGTGCACCTTCTCGGCCTTGTTGGCGAAGCCAAACATCACCTTCGACTTGTGCTTTTCCTTCTCGGCCTGGGCCAGCATCGGCGGGTACATCTCGGTGTACTCGTAGGTCTCTCCCATCACCGCCGATTCCAGGTTCTCGACCGTCGACCCGATGCCGCCCATGTTGTTCAGGTGACCGTGGGCGTGAATCGTCTCGGCGTCGGCGGCGGCGCGGAACAGCCTGGCGATTTGGGCGTAGCCTTCCTGCTCGGCCTTCTTGGCGAAGGCGAGGTACTTGCGGTTGGCCTGGCTCTCGCCGGCGAAGGCGGTGGCGAGGTTTTCCATCGTGGTGGGCATGGGGGCTCCGATTGAAGGGTGCCCCCCTGCAAAGCACCCCGGGCGCGCCCGACGCAACCGTGAAGCACTGAACGGTCAATTGGCCGACCGTCGAATCTCGCGCAGCATGAACCAGGCGACGGCTGACATCACCCCCACGTCGTCCAGCCAGCCGACGACGGGGATGACGTCGGGGATGATGTCGGCGGGCATGGCTACGTAGGCCAGCGCCGCCAAACCCGCCAGCTTCCGCACGGACGCCAACGCCTTCGAGCCCATGGCCGCCCTACGGCCAAACGCCTGCTCCATTGCCTCGAACGAAAAACCCCTCGAACTCCGCCCCCTTCGCGGCGGAGAATCGGCCCATGGGAAAGAAGAAGTCGAAAGAAAGGTCTGTCGGCGCCTACGAGTTCGACCTCCACGCTCCGGGCACCCTGAGCCTCGCCGACGTCAACCTGTCGAAGCGCGCCGACGACCGGAAGGCCTACGAGAAAGAGCTCGCGAAGCTGCAGCAGCAGCTCTACCAGCAGCAGGTGAAGCTCTTCCTCGAGAAGAGGAAGGCCGTCCTCGTCTTCGAGGGGTGGGACGCCGCGGGCAAGGGCGGCGTCATCAAGCGGCTGACGGCGCTGATGGACCCGCGCGGCTACAAGGTGTGGCCCATCGCCGCGCCCAAGGACGCCGAGGTACGCCACCAGTACCTCTGGCGCTTCGTCATCCGCCTGCCCGACCAGGGTGAGGTCGCCATCTTCGACCGCAGTTGGTACGGCCGGGTGCTGGTCGAGCGCGTCGAGGGCTTCGCCACCGAGAAGGAGTGGCGGCGCGCCTTCGACGAAATCAACGGCTTCGAGCGCATGCTGACGTCCGACGGCGTCATCATGGCGAAGTTCTTCCTGCACATGGACCGGGAAACCCAGCTCGAACGCTTCAAGGCGCGCGAGAAAGACCCCATCAAGAGCTTCAAGATTGGGCCCGAGGACTGGCGCAACCGGAAGCGCTGGCGCGACTACGAGAACGCCATCGGCGAGATGCTCGACCGCACCCACCGGCCCGACGCGCCCTGGCACCTCATCGCCGCGAATGACAAGCGCAACGCCCGGCTCGAGGTCTTGCGGGCCTGCGTCGAATTGTTGAAGGGCTGAGGCCCGGGCTACTCGGAGTCCGGTTCTCCGCCGTCCTCTTCGTCCGCGGTCTCGGCGCCCGAGGCCCCGTTGCCTTCCTTCACCTCGGCACCGTCCGCCACAGCCGTTTCCTCGGCCGGCCCACCCTCGCCGCCCTCGTCGGCGCCCTCGCCCGCGTCTTCCGGCAGCTTCGAGATGCCGCGCACCTTCTCGTCGGCGGTCTCGAGCGAAATCAGCCGCACCCCCTGGGTGTTCCGGCCGATGACCGAGATTTCCTTCACCTTCATGCGAATGAGCATGCCGCCGCTGGTGACCAGCATCACCTGGTCCTGGTCGCGCGCCTGGCAGATGCCCACCACCCGCCCGTTCCGGTCGGTGGTCTTGATGTCGATGATGCCCTTGCCGCCGCGCCCCTGCAGCCGGTACTCGCTCTCTTGCGTGCGCTTGCCGTACCCGTTCTCGGTGACGGTGAGGATGGTCGCGTCCTTCTCGACGACGTCGGCGCCCACCACCTGGTCGTCGGCTTCAAGGGTGATGCCCTTCACTCCGTAGGCCGCGCGCACCATCGAGCGCACCTCGTCCTCGGCGAAGCGAATGCTCATGCCCTGGGCAGTCGAGAGCAGAATGTCCTTGGTGCCGTCGGTAATCTTCACCGCCACCACCGAGTCGCCGTCTTCGATGCCCAGCGCGATGATGCCGCTCGAGCGCACGTTGGCGAACGCCTGCAGGTCGGTCTTCTTCACGATGCCGCGCCGGGTGACGAAGAAGACGTACCGGTTCTCGGGGAAGTCCTTGGTCACCAGCACCTGGGCCAGCTTCTCGTCCTGGCCGAACTGAATCAGGTTGACGATGGCCTTGCCGCGCGCCGCCCGGCCCGCCAGCGGCAATTCGTGCACCTTCAGGGTGTACAGCTTGCCCCGGGTGGTGATGGGCAAGAGGAAGGCGTGGGTCGAGGCGACGAAGAGGTCCGACACGAAGTCGTCCTCCTTCATCTGCACTCCCGTCTTTCCCCGACCGCCCCGCTTCTGCGCGCGGTACTCGGTGAGCGGGCTGCGCTTGACGTAGCCGGCGTGGGACAGCGTCACCACCATCGGCTCTTCGGCGATGAGGTCTTCGGTGGACAGCTCGCCCACGTCGCCGATGATTTCAGTGCGCCGCTCGTCGCCGTACCGCTCGCGAATCTCGGCCAGCTCGGCCTTGATGACGGACAAGAGCGACGTTTCGTGCGAAAGAATGTCGCGCAGCTTCGTAATCTCGCGGACCAGCGCCACCAGCTCGTTGAAGAGCTCTTCGCGCTGCATGCCGGTCAGCCGCTGCAGCCGCATGTCGAGAATGTTTTTCGCCTGCTCTTCCGAGAAACCGCCGTCCTCGTACTTGTGCGACAGGCCGGCGTAGCTGGGTTCGTCCTTGCGCACCCGAGCCACCAGGGCGTCCATCTGCACGCCGGCCTTGCCGAAGTCGAGCCTGGCCAGGTCTTTGAACTTCGGGTGCTGGTAGAGCGCCGGCGCCAGGACGTGCATCAGGCCCCAGCGGGCCTCGTCCACGTCGGCCGACTTCCGGATGATGGAGATGACGTGGTCGATGAAATCCTGCGCGACCAACAAGCCCTCGACGATGTGCAGCCGGGCCTCGGCGCGCTTCAGCTCGAACCGGCTGCGCCGGGTGACCACCTCGCGGCGGTGCAGGATGAAGCGCTCGAGAATGTCCTTCAGCGTCAGGGTGCGCGGCTGGCCGTCGACGATGGCCAAGAGCACCACCCCGAACGACGACTGCATCGGCGTCATCGCGAAGAGGTTGTTCAGCACCACGCCCGAGATGGCGTCGCGCTTCAGCTCGATCACCACCCGCATGCCGTCGCGGTCGGACTCGTCGCGAATGTCGCTGACGCCCTCGAGCTTCTTCTCGCGCACCAATTCTGCGATGCGTTCGATCAGCCGCGCCTTGTTCACCTGGTAGGGGATTTCCGTGACGATGATGCTCTCGCGCTCGGTCTTCTTGTGCACCTCGATTTCGGTGCGCGCCCGCATGGTGATGTGGCCGCGGCCGGTCTCGTAGGCCTTCTTGATGCCGTCACGCCCCGAGATGAACCCCGAAGTCGGAAAGTCGGGGCCCGGAATGAAGCGCATCAGGTCGGCGATGGTGGCCTTCGGGTTCTCGATGAGGTGAACGGTGGCGTCCACCACCTCGGTCATGTTGTGCGGAGGGATGTTGGTGGTCATCCCCACCGCGATGCCCGACGACCCGTTCACCAGCAGGTTGGGGAACTTCGCCGGCAGCACCAGCGGCTCTTGAAGTTGGCCGTCGTAGTTGGGGCCAAAGTCGACGGTTTCCTTGTCCAGGTCGGCCAACAACTCCTCGGCCAGCCGGTGCATGCGCACTTCGGTGTAGCGCATGGCCGCCGGAGCATCGCCGTCGATGCTGCCGAAGTTGCCCTGCCCCTCGACGAGCAGGTAGCGCAGCGACCAGGGCTGCGCCATGCGCACGATGGTGTCGTAGACGGCGGTGTCGCCATGCGGGTGGTACTTGCCGATGACGTCGCCCACCACGCGCGCCGACTTCTTGTACGGGCGGTTGTGGGTGTTGGACAGGTCGTGCATCGCGAACAGCACCCGGCGGTGCACCGGCTTCATGCCGTCGCGAACGTCCGGCAGCGCGCGCCCGATGATGACGCTCATCGAGTAGTCGAGGTACGACTTGCGCATCTCGTCTTCGATGGTGACGGGAATGAGATTGCCGGCCGAACCGCTCGCGGGAGGAGCGGGCGGCGCAGGCGGATTCGGGGGGGTCTCGTCGGCCATCTACCCGGTTGGCGTAGCTGGCAAAGCCCCGATTCTCAATAGGAAAGCGACTGCCGCGGGCAAGCGAACAGGCGGCCGAAACGCGGTCCGTCAAGGGCCCGCCCGGCGGTCTTCGAGGCTTCCGGCCGCGCGAGGGCATCCCAACGCTGGGTGGTACGCTCGGACAGTGTTCAGAGGTCACTCGGTCCTCTTCGCCGCCGTCTGGCCGCTCATGGCGACCCAAGCCTTCCGGGTCGGCTGCGACTGCGGCGGGCGCCCCCCCGAGCCCGGGTGCAGGGGTTCGACCTGTGCCTCGGACGCGAGCGCCCCGGGCGACGACGCGGGCCTCGTACCCGACGGAGGAGCAACCGACGCCGGGGGAGACTCGGGCGTGGCCCCCGACGACGCTGGCACAGACTCGGGGACGCCGACCGACGGCGGCGGAACCGACGCCGGCCTGCTGACGGTCGGGCCCGCCTACCCGGCCAACGGCACCCAGTGGATGGACTACGTCAAGAACGATGGCGCCGACGCGTTCAGCGCCACCGACACGCCCGAGGGCTCGAGATGCAGGCGTGCGTCGGGTGCCTGATCAACCGGGTCACCTCGTCGGACAACTACAACGCCGATGGCATTCTCATCGACCAGGGGTCCGGCAACGTCTTCGTGCAGCTCGTCCTGGTGAACAACGCCAGGGGCCTCCGGTCGGACCGCTCGTCCGCGAACGTCGTCGCTCAGGTGTCGATGGTCAACAGCCACGACGAGGGACTCATGCTTTCGGGCGGTGCCGCGAGCTCGTCCAACACGTTTCACCAGTGGCTCGTCGCCAACAGCACGTCTGGAGTCCTTCTCAACGTGGCGGCATCGACGAACGACACCTTCAGCCAGCTCGCCGTGGTCAACAACGATAACGGAATCAACCTCGCGGGCTTTTCCAACACCAGCAAGTTCACCGGAAACCTGGTGGTCGGAAGCAACTCGAACAAGAACTGCGCGCTCACCGGTGGAACCAACCCAGGCCTGGTGGACACCACCTGCACGACCACGGGCGCCGACGGGTCGAGCAGCTACCCCGGGGGCCAGGCGTCGGACGCCGCCCTTCGAACCGGGCGGTCGGCGGCGTCGAGCTTCGTCGGAAAGGTGTCCGCGGGAGACGCCACCAACCCGTTCGACGACGCCACGGGCGGGGCGGCCTTCCCCGCCAGCTCCAGCCTCGTCGACTGGGTGCGGTTCGACAGCCCCTTCCGGGCCTGGGGCGTCGAGGGGTCGACCTTCCCCAACGCCGACCACCGGGGCCCGTGGTCGGCGGGAGCCGGGAGAATCTGGGATGTGCGCCTGCGCGCGTCAGACACGACGCTCTTGAATCGGAGCGGGGACGGCGCGACCGCGAACCCGGCCTTCGTCACGGGCGCCGCCTGTCCCGTTCCGGCCGGCGGCGGCGTCACCGCGACCGATTTGCAGACGCCCGCCCACACCTATCTGCTGAACGCGGTCGAGATAGTCGACCCGGCCCTTCCTGAGTACTCCGCCATCGGGAACCACAATGGCCTATGCGAGACGAACGAGCACTGCCTGTACACGCCGAATTTCGGCGCCTACCAGGGGCTTGGGACGCTCGGTACCTGCGCCTTCACCGACGGAACGATTTCGGGCGTGACTTTGTACGGCCACCCGACCAACGGGCTCTAGCGACGTCAGCGGCCCCATCGCTCGCCCGTCAGGGAACCAGCAGGCGGTCGACGACGACGGTAGGCCAGTCGGGGAGGTTGGTGCTGGCGTAGCTGGCGTCGTAGGACGAGCGCCTCACCGTCACCTTGTAGGTGCCCGGGTAGAGCTGGGTGGAGAAGTTGAAGGCGTCCGACGGGTTGGTGCAGCCGGCCACGTTGGCAATGCTATTGAAGCGGCTGTCGGTGGTGTGCTCGAAGTTGATTTCGGCCCGGGCGTAGTAGCTGCTCGTGTCGCAGTACTGCGCCGTCGGGTTGACGCCGTTGCGCGTCACCTTCCCGGCCACCGCGTACCGCGGCGGCACCGGCACCTCGAGCACCAGGTTCGCCGGGTTGCCTCCGGCGCAGGTGCCGAAGGCGTCGCAGGTGTACCCGGTCGGGCACGCCGAGCTGCACAGGGCTCCGCAGACATTTGGGGTTCCGGCGCCGCCACAGGTCTGCGGCGAGGTGCAGGACCCGCAGGACAACGTCACTCCGCAGCCGTCCGAGACGGCGCCGCAGGTTGCCCAGAGTTGCGTGCACGTCTTGGCCACGCACCCCTGCCCGCACTGGTTGGGGACGCCGCCGCCGCCGCACGTCTTGGGCGAGGTGCACGAACCGCAGCTCAGCGTGCCGCCACAGCCGTCGGACACCGAGCCGCACGCGGCTCCGGCCTGGGTGCACGTCTTCGCGACGCAGCCGTGGCCGCACAGGTTCGCGGTGCCGCCGCCTCCGCAGGTGTCGGGCGACGAGCAGGTGCCGCAGTTCAGTTGGCTGCCGCACCCGTCCGAGACGGTGCCGCAGTCCTTGCCGAGCTGCGTACAGGTTTTCGCCGCGCAGGTGCCGAGGCCGCAGACGTTGGGCGTCCCGCCGCCGCCGCAGGACTCCCCCTGGACGTCGCAGGTGCCGCACTGGAGGGTGCCGCCGCAGGTGTCCTGCGCGGTTCCGCAGTTGAGGCCCTGGTCGATGCAGTTCTTGGGGACGCAACCGCGGCGAAAAGAACGAGCCTCATGAAAATCCTCACATCAGCGAGACACCCGGGGAGGCCTCGGTGCGCAAGCTATTGGCGCGGGCGGAACAGGGGTAACCCCTCGACACTGCTCAGGGTGAGCGCGGTTTTCGCGGGCCCGGAGCGATGCCGTCAGCGCTGCGAGGGCACCGGGGCCTCTTCCGCTCCGGGCGGTGGCTGGAGGCTCTTCAGCAGCCGCTCGGCCTCGGCGCCGGCCGCCCCCTCGGGGTCGAGCTTCTGCGCCGTCTCGAGCGCGGCCCGCGCCCCGGCACGGTCGCCCTTCAGCTTGAGCGCCACGCCCAGGTTGAGGTGGGCCCTCGGGTTGTCGCGCTCCATCGCCAGGGCTTCGCGGAAGCACTCCAGCGCCTTGTCCACCTCGCCCGAGAGCAGCTCTTCCTTGCCTCGGACGATGCTCTTCTCCGAGTCGTTGATGAGCTCGACGTCGAACACCGTCTTACCGGCGATGTTGACGATGAGCGCCCGCAAGATGCCGCCCCAGTAGAAGGTGAGCCCCTCGGCCGCCGCCACCGCCGCCAGCGGCAGGTCGGGCAGCAACTGTTTTCCGCGAAACTTGAAGCGCACCTTGGTGTACCGGCCCTTGTTCGCCCAGTGGACAAGCTCTTCCTTCAGCTTCGCGAGCGATTCTTCGACCTGGCGGGGGTCGATTTCGAGGGCGAAGGCCGAGCCGGCAGGCACCACCTCGACCTCTCGCGCCTTCGCCGGCCGCCGGGCGACCGGCCGTTTCGGCTTCTGCTTCTTCCTCGACACTCTCTTGGGCATGACGTTGCCAGCCTACCCGAGTTGCTTCCGGCCGGGCGAATGCACCATCTTCCGCGCATGTCCGAGCTCTCCGACCGCCGCCGCCACCCCCGCACCCCCGTCACCCTCCTGGTGCAGCACGACGGCGAAGAAATCGACTACGCCACCGACTTGTCCCCCGGGGCCTGTTCATCCAGACCCGGCGGCCGGCGACCCGGGGCGCCACGGTGCAGGTGCAGTTCTCGCCGAACCGCGACTCGAACCTGGTGCACGCCTTCTGCCGCGTGGCCCGGGTGACGCCCGAGGGAATGGGGGCGGCGTTCCTGGCGCTCGACCCCGAAGCGACCGCGCTGGTGGCACGCGCGCTGGCGTAGCCAAATCTGCAATTGGCCCGGCTTGGGCTAGCATCGACCCAAGTCATGGCCTCGATGTACACCGAGTCGCTTCGGGCCTTCCTGAAGCCGGTCCTGTCGTTTCTCGACGACGACTCGGTCAGCGAAATCCTCATCAACGGCCCCGAGGACGTCTGGATTGAGCGCAAGGGGCGCCTCACCAAAACCGAGGCCCGCTTCTCGGAAGAGGGGCTGCTGGGCGCCGCCCGCAACATGGCCCAGTTCGTCGGGCGCCAGCTCTCCGACGAACGCCCCCGGCTCGACGCGCGCCTGCCCGACGGCAGTCGCATTCACGTGGTGCTGGCGCCGATTGCCCGCCAGGGCACCACCATCTCGATTCGCAAGTTCTTCAAGGACAAGCTGACCGTCGACTCGCTCATGAAGTTCAAGTCGCTGACCGCCGAGATGGCGCGCGTCATCGACGCCGCCATCCAGACCAAGCTCAACATGGTGGTGTCGGGCGGCACCGGCTCGGGCAAGACGACGCTGCTCAACGTGCTGTCGTCGCTCATCCCCAACGAAGAGCGCATTCTCACCATCGAGGACTCGGCCGAGCTGCAGCTCAACCAGGAACACCTGGTCGCGTTCGAGAGCCGCCCCGCCGACAAGTTCGGCAAGGGCGAGGTGAACATGGGCGACCTGTTGCACTCGGCCCTGCGCCTGCGCCCGGACCGCATCGTGGTGGGCGAGGTGCGCGGGGGCGAGGCCTTCCACCTGATGCAGGCGATGAACACCGGCCACGGTGGCTCGCTGTGCACCGTCCACGCCAACACCCCCACCGACACCCTGCGCCGCCTCGAGGCCCTGTGCCTGATGAGCGGAATCGAGCTGCCGATGGTGGCGGTGCGCGCGCAGGTGGCCAGCGCCATCAACCTGGTCGTCTGCTGCGAGCGCCTGCTCGACGGAGCGCGCAAGGTGAGTGCCGTCTCCGAGGTGCTGCCGCTCAACGACAAGGGCGAGTACCGCACCCAGGACCTGTTCGTCTTCACCCCGCTGTGCAAGGGCGCTGACGGCCAGCTCATCGGCTACCACGCGCCGACCGGCATCGTCCCCCACTTCGTCGGCAAGGCCCGCGCCCACGGCTTTGCGGATTTGACGGACGCGTTCTTCGACCCGGCCACCTACGGGCTGCCACCGCCGCCGCAGTACCACGTGGGCGTGGACGTCACGGTGAAGTGGGCGGCGTCGCTCAAGCACCGCGAAGAGGGCCTGCCCGACCCCGAGGCCTTCGAAGAGGCACGCAGGGCGCTCGAGGCGCGGCTGAAGGCCGAGCACGACGCCCGGGAACCGAGCCGTTCCGCGCCTGCCCCCGCGGACAAGGCGCCGCACGCGCAGAAGCGTCCCGGCCCCCTGTTGGCTCCGCGTCCACCCGGAAGGCCCGCCGCGCGTCCGGCCGAAGGCGCTTCCGACGAAGACAAGACTCCGCCGCCCACCCGGAACCCGCTCGCGCGCGCGACCGTACGGGCTGAAGGCGAGTCCACCGACGTCAAGCCATTGCCGGACAAGGGCCGGCGCTGACGACGCCCCTACTCCCGGGTGCAGGCGACGGGGTCGGCCATCGCGCTCTTGGCGCGGCCTTCCGACACCAAGGCATCGCCTGCGAGCTGCCGCAGCATGATGTCGCGGTCCTGACGGATGAGCGACGGGTTCTGGCAGTCGCGCAGCGTCGCGTAGTAGCTGTGCGGCGGCAGCGCCAGGGCGAACTCGGCCGCCTCGGCGAGTGACAGCTCGGCCAGCTTGCGCTTGAACAGGCGCCTCGAGGCCGCCTCGACGCCGACGACTCCCGGCTCGAACCAGAGGGACGACAGCTCGTAGGCGATGAGCTGGTCCTGGGTGAGAAAACCCCTGACCTTGTTCGCGCCTACCGTCAGGGCGAGGGTGCCGTCGGCGCCCACCCGCCTGGCCAACCTCCACGCGAACAGCCGGTCGCAGCGCCCGTCGCCTCCTGGGCTGCCGCCGACCAACCCCGCGACCAGCCGCCCGGTCCAGGCGGCCCCGCTCTCGCGCGGTGTCTGGAAGTAGGTCGCGCAGCCCTGCTGTGAGAGGTAGACGGCGACCAGGTCCTTGGGCAGCTTCGAGAAGTCCGGCCGCTCGTACGCGACCGGCCCCAAGTCGCTGGCGTACTGGCCGAGCTTGATGCTCATGCGCTCGCCTTCGACCTGAAAGCGGATGAGCTTCTGCAGGTCGAACTCGGTCTCGAGCGCCGGCAACTGGCTCGCCTCGTACAGGTAGACGCAGGGCGCGACGATGGCGATGAGGCCGAGCCCGAACACCGTTATCCAGAGAGCGCTGCGCACCCGAAAGGGACGATAGGCTACAAACCGCACCATGGGCGACTGGTACGAAGGGCGCATCACTGGCCTGGCCAAGGCGGCCGAGGGGCTGGTCGAGGTGACGCTCGACGTCTCGGGCACGCCGCTGCCCGCTGCGCACGCCCACGCGGGCCAATACCTCAAGGCATCGGTCGAGGGCGGGGGCGAAGGTTACTTCGCCATCGCCTCGGCCCCAGGGGAAGGCGACCGGCTCGAGCTGTTGGTGAAGGCAGGCTCGAAGCTGGGAGCGGCGCTCGCGGCGCCGACGCCCCCCGAGGTTCTTCGGCTGTCGGCTCCGCTGGGGCCCGGCTTCCCGCTCGACAAGGCGCGAGGCCGCGACGTGCTGCTCTTCGCCACCGGCTCCGGGCTGGGGGCGATTCGGCCGGTGGTGCGGGTGCTGTTGCGCGACCCGGGCGCCTACGGGAAGGTGACGCTCTTCGTCGGCGTGCGCACCCCGACGTCCTTGGCCTACGCGAAGGACATCGGCGCCTGGGAAGCCGCGGGGGTGACGGTGCTGCGGGTGGTGAGCCAGCCCGGCGCCTCGGGGTGGGCGGGGTTGACCGGGTACGTGCAGTCGCACCTGGGCAGCATCGACGCGACCCACGCGGTGGCCTTCGTGGTCGGCCAGGAGGCGATGATGCGCGCCGTCACCGAGGCGTTGGTGTCGCGCGGGCTGACCTCCGACCGGGTATTCCGGAACCACTGATGGCTGAAACTTTTCGCTTCAGCCCCGTCAAGCGGGTGGTCGGTGCGCGGTACCCTCTCGCCGTCATGGCGAGCCTGGCAGCCGCGCTGGCGTGGGTCTCGCCCGCCTGGACCTCGTGGTACCCGTGGGCGGCGGCCGGCGTTCTCGCGGTACTGGCGCTGCGGGTGGCGCAGCACCTGGCCGCGGGCAGGCACCCCATCACCGTGGACGAGGTGGGGGTTACGCGCGCGGGCCACGTGGTGCCGTACGCCGACGCCCAGCTCGAGCTGAAGGTGCGGGGGCGCGCGTCTCCCCGGGTGGCCGAGGTAGTGCTCTACACCGCGGAGGCAGCCGGCGGGGGCCGGGAAGTGGGCTTCGACCGTTCGCTCGACCGATTCGACCGGGCGGTGGGAGCGGTCGTGGTGCGGGTGCCCGAGCTGCGCATCGTCGTCAGCACCCTCGACAACGCCGACGTCCGCGATGCGCGGCGCGAGGCGGTGCTGTCGAAATACCGGCAG
This sequence comes from Archangiaceae bacterium, assembly GCA_023248915.1. GTDB lineage: Bacteria > Myxococcota > Myxococcia > Myxococcales > Myxococcaceae > JAHFDQ01. The sequence continues at coordinate 23,646 of JAHFDQ010000016.1, forward strand.
GCATTGCGCTGACGGTCGCGCCCGACTGGGACAGGCGCGGCCACTCTGCCGTCAGCGGCCGGCCGCCTCGGTTCGCACCTCGGCCTTTTCGTACCCGACCTCGTAGACGAGCGCCGAGGGCTTCGTCGTCTGGTCGCCGAGGGGGTTCTGCGGCGTCCAGGCCCCGACCGCCAACAAGCGCCCGTCGCTCGAGAAGCGTACCCTTCGCACCGACCAGGCCAGCTCGCGGCTCACCGGCAGGGCGGCTCCGTCGCCGAGCACCCACAGCCGCCGGTCCCAACCGCCGGTGGCCAGCGTCTCGCCGTCCGGGCTGATGCCGGCGGTGGCCACCACCCCCTCGTGGACGGCCCACCGGCGCACAAGGGCGCCGGTCCGCGCGTCGACGATGGCTCCGGCGTTGCCCTCGGACACCTTCTCGCGCAGCCCCTTCTTCTCGCGCTCGTAGATTTCGCGCGTGCGCTCGGCCTTCAGTTCCGAGAAGGCCACCCCCAGCCGCTGGCCCGACCGGTCCAACGAGAAGTCGTTGACGAACCACTCGAACGGTAGGCGGCGCCGAATCGCGAGGCGCAGGGAAGGCTTCGCCGTCGCGGGCCCCGCCTTGTCCTTCCGAGTCAGCAACAGCTCGGACGCGGCCTCATCCACCGCGAGCTGAAAGCGCCGGGTGAAGGGCTCACCCAGCACCCCCTGCACACCGGGCGGCAGGCAGGCGTCGCATACCGCCAGGTCGACTCCGTCGACTTCCAGCGACTTGAACGCGAGGCGCCGGCCCCGGGCCAGGCGCACCAGCATCTGTCCCATCGGCGTCGCCACGGTGGAAGTCTCTGAAAGCTGGGCCACGTCCAGCCCGGCCCCTTTCGCGACCTCGGTGCCGATGAGGACGAAGGGCTGGCGTTCGTCGACGGCGAAGCTGGCCGAGACGCGTCCGTCGACCGCGCCGCGAACCACCGAGAAGCCCCCCCGCCGCTCGGCGTGCACCCGCACCGCGTCGGCGGGCGCGGTTTCCTCGACGGCGTCGAAGGCGACGATGCTCTTGTCCCAGCCGCCCGAGTACAGCGTGCCGTCCGGGCCGAACTCCAGCGCCCGGACTTCGGCTGAGTGCGCGCGCACCTCGAAGGCGAAGGCGAGCTCGGGCCAGGAAAGCACGGTGATGAGGCCCCGCGCGCTCCCCACCGCCAGGTAGCGCCCGCTCGGGTGGAAGGCGGCCGACACCAGCGGCTCGTCGGTGGCGTAGGCGCCCAGCGGCTTGCCCGAGTCGGCCGCGTACACCCTCGCGCCCCCGTCGCGGCTGACCGCCGCCACCGCCTGGCCGTCGGGCGAGAAGACGGCGGCCTCGACGTCCCACTGGTAGGGGTTGACGGTGACGTCCGCGAGCAGGCGGGGCGCGCCGTCCAACGCCCAGAGCGCGAGCTGAAATAGCTTCGGGCCCAGGTGCGTCAACGCCGCCCGGCGGGCGTCGGGCGAGAGCGCCACCGAGTAGACGAAGTCCTTGTTGTTGAGCACCCGCGGCTCGGCCAGGTCGGCCACCGGGCCCGACAGGAAACCGCGCGGAGTCGCTTCGAGCCGGGCGCGGACTTCGGGGGCCAGCGCCACCACCGTCCTGCACCCGAAGAACGCGAGCGGCAGAAGGGCCAGCGCGGGCAGCATGAGGGCCCTGGCCCCCCGGCGCTCGCGGGCGCCGGCGGGCCGACTCGTCACGTCCCGCTCCTGGCGGGGGGCGGCGCCTTCGGGGTGACTTCCTTCACGCCCTTCTCGTCGACGGACAGGAAGAACAGCGGCTTGACCGCCTCGCGCTTGTCGTTCATCGACGTCTTCCCGGTGGCGCCGTCGAAGTCCTTCAGCGCCGCGAGCTGCACGGTGAGCTGGTCGCGCGTCTTGGGCTGCGTCTTGTCGATGACGTAGCGCACCATGCCGGCGGCGTCGAAGCCCACTGCCTCGAGCAGGGTGGGCTGCACGTCCTTGTAGGCGTCGTGGAAGGCCACCACGAATTTCTTGGTGCTCGGCCGCTCGGAGTCGGCGAAGAAGCCGTCGACGTAGACCGAGCAGCTCACGAACTTGCCGCCGCGCTCGATGAGCAGCGGCAGCCCGGACTGGCCCTTGGGCGAGCTCCAGGTGTTGGTGCCGAGCAGCGTCACCGTGTTCAGCTTCGTCTTGCCGGTGGTCTTCTTGATTTTTTCCAGGTCCTTCGGGTCGCAGGCGTTGGTGATGATGTCCTCGACGGCCAGCGCCGGAGTCACCAGCCCCACCTTCTGCCAGGCGTCGGGAATGAGCAGCGCCTCGAAGTCCACCACCGGGTCGAGCTTCGAGCGCATCTTCTCGATGGCCCGGCGCCTGCGGAAGTCGTCCGAGACGGTGGCCTTTATCTCGCGGAGCTGGTCGATGTAGTCGCTGCGGTCGTCCAGGTAGTACCGGCCGACCATCTTCTTCACCTCGCCGGTGTAGGTGGTCTGGTCATGGTCATAGCTCTCGGCGGCGCGCAGGGTGCCGCCGCGCGCCACCACCTCGTCCCAGAACTCGTTCGCCAGCTCGGTGCCGAAGGGAATGTTGGGGTACAGCACCGCGAACGTCTTGTACCCGAGCGTGCCGGTGGCGTAGTCGGCGAGCGCCTGCGCCTGCTGAGAGTTGGTCAGCATGTTGCGGAACACGTGCGGCCCGATGGCGGTGATGCCCTCGGACTTCGACAGGGTGAGCACCGGAATCTGCAGCTCTTCGGCGGCCAGCGCCGCGCGGC
>JAHFDQ010000613.1 GCA_023248915.1 Archangiaceae bacterium
GCGCTGCCGGTCTTCGAGGCCGACATCGTCGGCGCCGACGGCCAAGCGGTGGCGCGCGTCAGGAAGGTGCTGCACGTGCGGAAGAAGAAGGGGCGGTAGGACGGGGGTGCCTGCCACCGATGTTCGTCTCCGCGGCGGTTCGCGGTAGCCTGCCTGACTGATTCCCGCGTTGGGTTCTTGCGAGGTGGGTTCTCTTGTCCCGTCGTGTCGCCGGCAGACCCGTTCCCAAGGCGCCTGCCGCGGCTGAACCGCGCAGCGGTCCCCCTACCGGCACCGCTCCGGTCCCCGAGAACAAGGCCTCGGCCTGGCAACCTTCCGGCGCCCCCAAGCGCCGCCGGACCGAGGCTGCCCGGGCGCCCGTGCCTTTGCGGCCCGCCGCGGTCTCCGTGCCGGCCGCTGCCCTGGCGCCCCGCGCGCCAGCCCAGGCGAGATCGGCGACCCTCGTCGACCGGGAACGGGCGATTACCCACGGGCTCGAGCAGTCGGGCCTGATGGTGGAACCGTTCAGCCCTTCGGAAGTCACCGTGAAACTCAGCGCGGCTGCCCCGCTCCGGCAGGTCGCCGCCGCGGCGCTTGGGATTTCGGCCTCGGAAGTGACTCCCAGGGACTTGAACCGCTTGCTCGCCGACAATCGGGGCCTGGCGGCTCAAATGCCGGAAGACGTGGGCGCCCTGGTGGTGCCGGCGGGCACCCGGCTGAACCTGTCCTCTCTCCCCGCGGGGCTCACCCTGCGCGCGGGGCTGGCGGAAGAGCAGCTCATCACCGCCAAGGCAGTGCTGGCGGAAGAACGGGGCCCGGGCGCCGGTTCCCTCACCGACCCCGAGCTGATGCGGTTGACCGCGCTCGAGCCGGTGCTGGGGCAACAGCTCGAGGTGCTCCAGGCCCAACTGACGGTCGCGATGACGGGCGACGCCTTGGCCCGCGTCGAGACTCGAGCCACCGCGCTCGCCCGCGAAGGTAAGCCTGACCAGGCGCTCGCGCTGGTGGCCGAGGCCGCGACTGGCTCCAGCGGCCAGGCGAGGGCGCGCCTCGGCGACGGCGAGCGGCAGCTCGTCGCCCGAGACCAGTTGTCCACCGAGGCCCGGGTGCTCGTCCAGTCGGCTCAGGCCTCGTTCGCGCGCCAAGACGGCGCCAAGGGGCGGGCCAGCCTCGACCAGGCGGTCAGCCGGCTCGACCAACTGCTCGCGATGAAGGGCCTGTCGGCGGATTCCCGCATCGCGCTGTCGCGCGAGCGGACGACGCTCTTGCAACGGAAGGCCGAGTCGTCCGCGCTCGACCCGGCCATCGGCGCCTCGCGTCCTCCCGAGCAGCGGGCGGCTCTCCGCGGCGCCGAGGTCTCCAGCGCCTACGCCGCCGCGACCAGCCAGTTGAAGGCGCTCGAGCAGGCGCTCCAGGCCGAGGCGCGGGCGCCCGGCGCCGCCCCCGGCGAAGGCGCCGCCGCGACTGGTCGCCTGGCCGAGCTGGTCGAGCTGCGGCGCCAGGTCGTGACCGACTTAGAGAGCACGCTGGCGCAGGTCCACGCAGCGGCGGGCGACGTGAACGCCCAACGCGAACACCTGGAGGCCTCGGTCGCCGCGGCGATAGGTCAGTCGGCGGACCAGCTCGGGGCCACGCTCAAGCCCGACACCCGCCGCCGGATGACCGCCGACGGCGCCGAGCGCCCGTGGTATCGCCCCGACCAGCTTCTCTCGTCCACCCAGGTCGGCTACCTCAGCCAGGGCAGAGTCGACGGGCTGCGCGCGCAACTAGAGGCGCTGCCCCCCTTGCGTCGCGCCCAGGCGCTCGACGGGCTGGCCCGGCTGGGCGAGCTGGGCGCCGCGGGCGGCGACGTCGACCGGATGAACGTCACCCGCCAGGCCCTGGACGCGGTGGCCGGTGCTCGCGCCGGTCCGTCCACCAAGGCCGACGCCGCCTTCGCCGACGCGGCCTACTTCCTCCACCTGGGCGACGCGAAGGGCGCGCGCCAGGCCTACCAGGCGGCCCGAACCCAAGCCCAGGGCGTGGCCGAACCCGACCTGCGCCTGGCCTTGGAACGAAAGGCCGTGATGGGCGAGGCGTCGGCGCTCTCTCAGTTGGCCGGGTCTGGCTCCCACGCCGAGAAGGAAGCGGCCGCGCGAGACCTGGGCGCGCTCCGGCAAACGCTCGAGAAGCCCGGCAGCGCGTTCGACCACGACACCAGGGCGCGGGTGGCCCTGCTCGAGCTGGGGGCGCTGCTCGCGTCCAACCAGAGCGTGCCGGCCGAGCGGCTCTTGGCAGAGGTGAAGAGCCGCTACGGGACCGACGCCTCGGTGCCGTGGATGGCCGAGGCCCTGAAGAAGTTCGAGCGCCAGAACCGCGACAAGAAGCCGGTGGCCTTCCTCCAGGTCGCGCTGGCCGAGGCGCAGAGTGAGACGTTCAAGGAATCGGTGGGGTACGGCTTCGGCGGAGCGGCCGCCGGCGCCGCGGTGGGAGCGGGCATCGGCGTCTGGTTCTTCGGAGTCGGGGCGATACCCGGCGCGGCGATTGGCGCGATGATTGGCGGGGCCGCGGGGACAGGCGCGCTGAAGGCCCGCAACCTCTGGCGCGGCGCCGACCACATTGCTCAGGCCGGCCACACCGGCCTCAACAGCCAGACCTGGCAGACCAGCGCGCTCGACGCCGTAGGGCTGGGGCTGGACGTGGTGGCGGTCGCGGCCCCGCTGAAGGGAGCGGGCGCGGTGGGCAAGGCGGGGTTCTCGGCCCTCTCGGGCGTGGGCAGCCAGGCCATGCGCAACGAAGGTCAGCAGGTGCTGGTGGGCCTGAGCCAGCGGGTGGAACGCGCGGTGGCCACCTCGATGGGCCCCGAAGCGCTCGCCAACCTCGGCCGCGCCGACATCGAGCGCATGGCCAAGGAGATGCTGCTGCGCCAGTTCGCGCAGGAATCGATGAACTTCGGGGGGAAGACGGCGGCCACCGTCGTGCTGTCGGCGCTGGCTACTCCCTACGCGGTCGAGCTGGCCCGCATTCAGACCAGCGCGATGCCGACCGAAGAGAAGGCGCGCGCCCGAGGGCAGTTGGTCAAGCAGTTCGGCCAGGCGGCGGTCACCATGGGCGTGATGCTCGCGGCGAACCTGCCCGCCCAGCACTACGCCTTGAACCCCACCGGGGCGAGCAAGGGCCTGCGCCAGGCGCTGCGCGAGATGGCGCCCAAGGAGTCCAAGATTCGGGTGCTCGAACCGGACGAATTCCGCCGCCTGGTGCAGGCGCGCGAAGCCGACATGTCGAGCCGGGGGCTGTCCGACGCGAAGAAGACCCAGCTCCACCAGCGCTACCAGGCGATTCTCGACCAGGGCGGCGCCGCGTTCGACCCCGTCACCGGCGACGTGCTGGTCAACCAGACCGTCTTGTCCAAGCCGAACGCCCAGAGCCACCTGGACCACGAGCTGACCCACCAGCGCTTCCACAGCCTGACCGACGTGGA
>JAHFDQ010000201.1 GCA_023248915.1 Archangiaceae bacterium
TGGGTAAACTCGGGCTGGCGGTCGAGCCGCAAGTCCTCGTCGCGGAAGCACTTGACGATCTGGAAGTAGCGCTCGAAGCCCGCGACCATGAGCAGCTGCTTGAAGAGCTGCGGGCTCTCGGCCATCGCGTAGAACTTGCCCGCGTTCAGCCGGCTGGGGACGAGGAAGTTGCGCGCCCCGCCCGGCGTGTACTTGCCCATGAACGGCGTCTCGAGCTCGAGGAAGCCGCGCTCGACCATGAAAGCGCGGGTCAACGCGTTCATCTTCGAGCGGGTGATCAGCGTCTTCTGCAAGGGCGACCGGCGGAGGTCGAGGTACCGGTGCGCGAGCCGCTTCTCCTCCGAGGTGTCGATCTTCTCTTCGATCTCGAATGGCGTCGTCTCGGACTTGTTGAAGATGGCGAGGTCCGACCCTTTCACCTCGATCTCGCCGGTCTTCATGTTGGCGTTCACGTTCTTGCCGCGCGAGACCACCCTGCCCTTGATGCCGATGCAGAACTCGTGGCGCAGCGAGCTGGCCAGGTCGTGCGCTTCCTTGGCGATGTCGGGCTCGAAGACGATCTGGGTCAGCCCCTCGCGGTCGCGCAGGTCGATGAAGACGGCGCCTCCGTGATCCCGGTAGTTCTGCACCCAGCCGAACAGGACGACCTCCTGGCCGATGTTCGCCTTTCCAAGCTGGCCGCAGCTGTGGGTGCGCTTGACCTCGGTGATGAACTTGACCGCCATGGCCTCTCCCGTCGCGTTGCGCGAAGGCGAGCAAGGTAGGTGGGCCGTCACGAGGCGTCAACGAATCGATCGGCCAATCCGTAGTAGAATTCAGGCATGGCCCGACACCCTCCGGCGGCCCGCACGGCGCTCCTGGCCCTGACCGCCGCGGTCGCGGCCTGCGGGCCGGTGACGAAGGACGGCAAGGCCCAGGTGATGGCCCTGTCGCTTTCTTCGAAGGGCGCCTACGAGACCCGCCAGGTCGAGCTGACCGGCCTCGCGGACGTCGTGGCGTTGAAGGGCGACGCGGCGACGCTGCTCGGCGGCGCTCGGGTGGTGATCGACGCGAATGATCCGCTGCTCCAGACCAACAACGGCAACCTCACCGACAAGCAGCTCGAGGACGTGTTCATGAAGTCGCGGGGCACGGAACCGAGGGCCAGCTACATCGACAAGCAGGGAGTGCTCTGGCCGGCCGACTTCCACACCTGGAACATGGTCACCACGTACTTCAACTTCCAGAAGGCGTACGACTACTGGCGGGGCGTCTACACCGGAGCCGGGCAGAGCGACACGAGCCAACTGAAGGGTTCGACTGTCCTGTATTTCGTGTCGTTCACGCTGGCCGAGGCCAGCCCGAACCCCCAGAACGACAACGCGCTGTTCTACCCGCCGATTCAGGCGTTCGCGGTCCTGCCGTTCGACAAGCTGCAGGCGGTGCCTTTGTCCATTAACGGCAGCGTCATCGCCCACGAGTACTCGCACCGAGTCTTCAACCAACGGGTGTTCGGCGGCAAGGCCTGGCCCGAGCCCTTCGTGCGGTGGGTGGGGCTGGGCGCGCCGTCATCGGGCATCAACCTGCTTAAGTCGATGGACGAAGGCCTTGCCGACTTCCACGCCTACGGCGCTTCTTGCGTTTCCGAAGGCGGCTGCAACCCGCGGTTCCTGGCCGGCACCCTGGACGACGCAACCGCGGCTGACCGGGACCTGTCCAGGGCCGACGCCTGCATGACGCTCGCCCTGGGCACCGCCCTGACGAATCAGGCCGCGACCGACTTCATGCGGCAGAGCCTCGAATACCGGGTCGGCACCGCGCTGGCGGCCTCGCTGTACCAGGCCGGCAACAAGACCGGGAAGATGGCCGTGATCGAGCAGTCGGTTCTGAACGCCTACGACGACCCGGGCGCCAAGTCGGGGTTCGCCCAGCTCATCGAGCAGAACCTGGACACGCCCGAGAGCTTCCGGCTGCACAAGGTCGCGAACGCCATCCTCGCGCACATTCCCGACAACGACCTGCGCAAGGTGACGTGCAACGAATTTCTCGACCGCCTGCAGCTTCAGAACGAGTGCCTAACCCCTGGCGCGTGCGCCGACATCCTCCCCGACTGTCCGGCGAGCTCGTCCCCCGGCAGCGCGTGCAGCCCGACGCAATGAGAACGCCCTCCGTCATCGCCCTCGCGACCGCCGTCGCGTTTGCCGGCGCGCCCCTCACCGCCCAGGCCGCGGACGGAGACGACCAGCCCATCCCCTTCTCGGACGAGGACCGCGTCCAGCCCGAAGGCCGGCGCGAGCTACCCCGCCGCAGCGACGAGTCGGCCAACCTGCGCGACGAGAGCGACTACGAGCAACTCGAGCGCGAGAAGTCGTTGGCGGGGGCCGATGACCCGAACATCGGCCTTTCGCCCGAGCTCGTCATGGGCCTGATGCTGATCGACAGCTCGCGGGGGCAGTTGGTCGAGACCCGGTTCGACTGGGGGCTTCGCCTCACCTGGGAATGGGGCCGCACCTTCCTGGCCGACGAAGACCTGCGTGACGCGCTCTTCGCCGACGTCACCTGGCAGTACACCGCGCAGCGCGACGGCACCGGCATTCCGACCGCGGCCTGCCCCACGTGCGCATCCACCGGCATCTACGCCGACACCAACTACCATTACTTCACGCTGGCTCCAGCCTACGCGCTGGTTTTGGGGCGCAACTCGCCCTTCTCCGTGTACGCGCAGCTGGGAGCGGGACTGGGTTACGAGTTCGCCGCCCTGCACGTCCGGGACGTCGAGACGCAGATCGCCGGCACCAAGTTCCTCTTCCAGTACGGCATCGGCTTTCGCGGTCGGCCCGCGATCGTGGCCGACGGATCAGTCCGCGTGTCCTTCCGCGTCGAGGTGACGCGGTTCCGCCGCGGCTACATGGACGACACCTTCGTCGGCGGAAGCGTCGGCGCGGCGTTCTGAAGCCACTCACCTCGAGCGCCACCCCCGCTCACCCCGAGCGGAGCCGAGGGGCCGGCTACTTCTCGAGCTTGAAGCCGATCTTCACCGTCACCTGAAACTCCGCGACGGTCCCCTTCTCGATGCGGCCGCGCTGCTCGGTCACCTCGAACCAGGACAACTGCTTGACCGTCTTGGCCGCCTCGGCCACCGCGGCTTTGGTGGCATCGGCGAAGCTGACGGGCGACGTCCCCACGATCTCGATCTTCTTGTAGATGGACATGGGGCGTTCATATGCCGTCGTCCCGGCGTCGGCGCCACCAAGACTCGCTCGAATGCGCCTCGTTTGTCCGAAACCGGGCGTCGTTTTCAGCGGAGTTCCGAGCCAGGCGCGGCTAGTCTGCGCCGCGCTTTGCTGATTGGCCCATCGCCTGGGCCCACTTGGGGGTAGCAACGATGCGAGTCACCCGATTCCTCGTCATTTCCTTGTCCGCGGCCGGGTTGGGCCTCTTCGGCTGCCCGAGCGGCAGTCCGGGCGACGCCGGCGCCGGCGGCGCGGGCGGCGGAGGCGGCGGCACCGGCTGGGGCGGTGGCGGAGGAGGCACCGGAGGCGGCGGAGATGGCGGCGGCGGGACGAACGACGGCGGCGGTACCGACGGAGGTGGCGGCGGAGGAGGCGACGCGGGCGCGCCCGACTCCGGCACCGACCTGAAGCCCAGCATCGTCCTCGCCAGCCCGCTCGACGGCACGACGGTCTCGGGCACCGTGGCGCTCCACGCGACGGCCTCGGACGACCACGGAATCAAGAAGGTCGAGTTCCTGGTTGGCGCCCAGATCTTAGCGACGGTCACTTCCTCGCCCTACGACGCGACCTGGGACACGCTGCCATCGGTCAACGGCAACTACTACCTGACCGCCCGCGCGACCGACACCGCCGACCAGACCGCGGACGCGACGGTTCAGGTGTTCGTCGCTAACTCGTCCGGCGCTGACCAGCCCCCTTCGGTCAACCTCATCTACCCGGTCGCGAACTCCAAGGTGTGCGGCACCGTGAACATCGAGGCCGCGGCGACCGACGACATCGGCGTCGCCCAGGTCGAGTTCTGGCTCGACGGCCAGAGCCTCGGCGTGGACACTTCCAGCCCCTTCCAGAAGGCCTGGGCGACCTCCGGAGTGCCGGGTGGCTCGCACGCGCTGCAAGCCGTCGCGACGGACACCGGCGGCAACAAGGCGCAGCACACCATCCAGGTACGCGTGGACAACACCAGCGGAACGACGTGCGACAACCTCCCGTCGATCGCCTTCACGGCGCCGACGTCGGCCTACATCAACGGCACCTCGGTCGCGCTGAGCGCCACCGCCAGCGACGACGTGGGCGTCGTCAAGGTGCAGTTCTTCATCGACAACGGCCTCATCGCCGAAGACAACATCGCCCCGTACGGCGCTTCGTGGGCCACTGGCGGCTTCGCCGAAGGAGCCCACACCCTGAAGGCGGTCGCCTACGACACGGCCAACCAGCTCGGGTCGGACGTCCGTCAGGTCACCCTGGACAGCACCGCGCCAGCGGTGGCGATCACCTCTCCGGCACCGGGCTCGGTGGTCGGCAGCGCCTTCACGGTGGCATGCACCGCGACCGACACCTACGGGGTCGACCGGGTCGAGGTCCGGGTGAGCGGGACGTTGGCCGGGACGGCCACCGTGGCGCCCTACACCGTCAACGTAACCGGCGCCTCCTCCGGCACGCGCTCGCTCGTGGCAACCGCGTACGATCGGGCGGGCAATTCGAAGCAGTCCACGTCGGTCTCGGTCACCGTGGACGCTCCGCCCACCGTCTCCATCACCGCTCCGGCAAGCGGCGCGTCGGTCAAGGGCACGGTCAACCTGACGGCGAGCGCCACCGACGACCTGGGTGTGACTCAGGTCGAGTTTTTCCTCGACTCGTCCTCTCTCGGCGTCGACACGACCCAGCCCTACGGCCTGTCATGGGACACCAAGCCCACCGCGAACGGCTCGTACACACTGAAGGCCGTCGCGACCGACACCCACGGGCAGACGACCCAGGCGCAGATACCCATCACCATCGCCGACGCGGCCCCGACGGTGGCGCTCACGGCTCCCGCGAGCGGTGCGTCGGTCAAGGGCACAGTCAACGTGACGGCGACGGCGTCCGACGACCTGGGCGTCACGCAGGTGGAGTTCTTCCTCGACAGCACCTCGCTGGGCATCGACTCGACGTCGCCCTACGCGCTGTCGTGGAACACCTCGTCGACCACGAACGCCGCGTACACCCTGAAGGCCGTCGCGACCGACACCAAGGGCCAGACGACGGTGGCGCAGATTCCGATCACCGTCGCCGATCTGACCCCGACGGTGAGCTTCACCGCTCCCGCGGCCAGCTCGACCGTGTCGGGGACCGTCACGCTGTCCGCGAACGCGACCGACGACGTGGGAATCAACCAGCTCGAGTTCAAGCCGGGCGGCGCGAGCATCGGATTCTGCGACAGCTCGCCATGCAGTCTTCCATGGGTCACGTGCTCGACGCCCGACGGGACGGCCTCGGTCCAGGCCGTGGCCACCGACACCCAGGGAAAGACGGCGACCGCCACAATCAGCGTCACGGTGAACAACTCGACGGTCGCCCCGGTGGCCGGAGCTAGCTCGGCGAACACCAAGGCGACGGTGAGCTGGACGAAGTGCGGGTCGGCCACCTCGTTCAACCTCTACTGGTCCACCAGCCCTGGCGTCACTAGCGCGAGCACCAAGATCGCCTCGGTGACCAGCCCGTACCTGCATTCGGGGCTGACTAACGGCCAAGACTACTACTACCGCGTCGCCGCCCTGAACGGCACGACGGTTGGCCCGCTGTCGAATGAAGTCCACGCCAAGCCCGGCCAGCGCATCTGCAGCGCGGACGGTTGGTGCTGGGAGAACCCGACCCCTCAGGGCAACGGCCTCAACGCGGTGTGGGGGACCGGCGCGAGCAACGTCTACGCCGTCGGCGACAACGGAACCGTCCTTCGCTGGGACGGCAGCAGCTGGTCCGCCGAAACATCGGGTACCACTGCCAAGCTGACGAGCATCTGGGGCAGCTCGGCTTCCGACATCTGGATTGCGGGAGAGTCCATCCTCCTGCACGGAAACGGCTCGACCTGGACCGAAGACGCCTATGGAACCACGAATTGCTGCTGGGCCGGAATCTGGGCGAGCGGGCCGAGCGACGTCTGGGCCGTGGGTGAGGGTATCGTGGTGCGGTGGAACGGAAGCGCGTGGGGGCCCGTGGCCGGGGCACCGACGGGGGTGAACAACGCGGTCTGGGGCACCTCGGCCACGAACGTCTTCATCGCCGACTTGAACACCGCCATCTCCCACTGGAATGGCACCGCGTGGTCTTCGGATGCAACGGGTGGAACCCGGGGCTTCTGGGCATTGTGGGGCACGGGCCCAGGCGACGTCTGGGCGGGAGGAATGAACGACGTCGCGCACTACGACGGGTCAACCTGGACCGCGACGCCGCTGACGACGACGCGGCGCTTGGGGGTTTGGGGCACCAGCGCGACCAACGTCTGGACGGTCGGGGGAACGCCATCCTACTGGGCACCAAACTTCGACGGGAGCATCCAGCACTGGGACGGAAGCACCTGGACGACACCGCTCGACAATGTTGAGTCACTGATGGGTACCTGGGGCAGCGGCGCAGGCAACGCCTGGGCGGTCGGAGCTGTCGGCGCCGCCTACCACTGGGCCGGGGCGAGCTGGTCGAACTCCACCGCCAGTGCCTCGGCCCAGGACCTGAAGGGCGTGTGGGCAGAGTCGCCCGGTGACGTTTGGGCGGTGGGCAACGCCACCCTCCTTCACTCGAACGGCTCGGGCTGGACCCCCAGCACCTCGACGACCGAGACTCTGAACGGAGTGTGGGCGAGCGCGGCCAACGACGCTTGGACGGTTGGAAACGGGGGAGCGATTCTCCACTGGAACGGCACTACGTGGTCGGCGAAGACCAGCGGGACCGGGGTGAATCTCAATGCCGTGGGCGGAACCGGCCCTTCGGACGCCTGGGCGGTCGGAGACAATGGAACCATCGTCCACTGGACCAGCGCCTGGGCAGGCACACCGAGCGACACGGGAAATACGCTGTACGCCGTCTGGGCGGTCAGCCCCACCGACGCCTGGGCCGGCGGCGACAACGGAACCCTCGTGCGCTGGAACGGGACAGGGTGGGCATCGGCCACGTCTTCGACCACCTACTCCATCTTTGGGCTGTGGGGGACGGCGTCGAACGACGTCTGGGCCGTCACCTACAAGGGCAGCGTCCTGCACTGGAACGGAAGCGCGTGGTCGGCTGAGACGTTCGTCACCTACGGCAACCTGAACGGCGTCTGGGGCAGCGCCACCAACGACATCTGGGCGGCCGGCGACTACGGCTCGCTGGTGCACTGGGACGGTTCTTCCTGGACGGCCATGGCCGCCGGCACCGGCAACCCCTTCTACGGCGTGTCCGGCGCCGGCGCCGCCGACGTCTGGGTTGTCGGGGGGACCGGAACAATCCTCCGTCTCCAATAGGGGCTTCGCGGACCGCCGGACGGACGCAGCAGGGTTCGTCTAGACTCCCGCGATGCTCCGGTTCCGGCCCGTCTTCGCGGCATGCCTCGCCACGGTGCTCGCGGGCTGCCGCGCCGAGCCGCCCCGCATCGCCTCGTTCACGGCGACGCCCAACCGGCTTCAGGTGGGCCAGGCCAGCGTGCTCGCCTGGTCGGTCAGCGGCGCCACCCGACTGGTGCTCGAGGACCCGAGCGGGGCCGTCGACGAAGGCTTGGACTTGCCCGACGGCCGCCGCGAGCTGCACCCCACCGAGTCCGGCGTCTGGGTACTCACCGCCTGGCGCGACAAGGTGTCGGCCAGCGCCACCGTCTCGCTCTCGGTCTCCGCCGCCCCGCGCGTGGTGAGCTTCGTCGCCAACCCGACGGTGGTGGCTCCGGGGGGCAAGGCCACCCTGTCCTGGGTCACGGAAGGTGCGGCGGCCGTGACGGTGTCGGACGGCACGGCGAACCTCTCGGTCGAACCGACTCTCACCTCAGGCCAGGTCGACGTCTTCCCCACGGCCACCACCGTCTACACCCTCTCGGCGCAGGGAGGAGGCGGGCTCTCGGCCACCCGGGACGCGACCGTCGAGGTGCCTACCGCGCCGCAGATCGTGTCCTTCAACGCGGCCCCCACCAGCGTCAACCCCAACCAACCGCTGACGCTCACCTGGTCGGTCGCCGCCACCAACGAGATCTCCATCAAGAAGGGCTCGACCGGCGGCGCGCTCTCGCTCGGTTCGCTGGCCCAGGCCGCGCAGGGCACCTACGTCGTCCGGCCCGACCGGAGCGAGAAGTACACGCTGACCGCGATGGGCGCCGGCGGTACCTCGACGGCAGAGGTGTCCGTCGCGGTCCAGCCCGTCATCACCGGGTTCGACGCCACGCCCCCGGGGGCCGATCCCGCCGACCCGTACACCCTCGGCTGGACCACGCACAGCGCCGAGCGGCTTCGAGTTCTGAAGGGCTCGACCCAGGTGCTGCTCGACACGACCGACCTCGCCACCTGCGACTCGGGCACTCTCGACGAACCGGCGCCAGGCGCCGTCGCGTCGGTCGCGTACGAGCTCGAAATCACCTCTCGCGAGGGGGCGAAGATCTCGCGCTTCCTCACCGTCGGCGTCGGCGCCAAGCCCCAGGTGCTCGCGTTCTCGGTGACTCCGGCGAACGTCACCGTCGGCAAGGGTTTCACCGTGGCCTGGAAGACGTCGGGAGCCGCCAGCATCGTCATCAAGCTGGACGGGACGACCGCCACCACCCTCACCTCGGCCGCGCGGCTCGCCGACGGCACTTGGGACAGCCCGGCGCAGACGACGCCCGGCCCGGTGCAAGTCACCTTCCTCGCCCGCAGTGCTGCCTTGTCGCAAGAGGCGCGGGCCGCGACGGTCTCCGTCTATCCGCCGCCGCAGGTGACCGGGTTCTCGGCGAGCCCCGCCACCGTCGCCGCCGCGGGAGACCCTTCGACCCTGGCCTGGACCACCTCGGGCGCCACGTCCGCCGAAGTGCGCGCGGGCGCCGTCGCGGTGGGCCCCGCGGCCGTGCCTTCGGGGAACTCGGTGGTGCGCCCGCTCACCTCGGGAACCTACACGCTGCGCGCCCACAACCCGGCGGGCGACTTCGCGGACCGGACGGTGGACGTCGCGGTGCAGGCGCCCGCGGCCGCGCTCACCGTGAGCCCTTCGCCGTTCGTCCCGGGCGAGGAACTGACCGTTTCCTGGAACGTCACCGCGTCCGGAACCACCGCCCCGCGCCTTGCGCCCGCCCCTTACTCGCTCATGGCGGACGCGCTCGGCGACATATCGACCACTGGGACCACGCTGGCCTTCGCGACCGGCGACGAGGCGTTGGCGGTCCTCGACTTCCCTACCGGGTTCTCGTTCGACCTGGGGCCGGCGCAGAGTCCGGCGACGCAGGCGGTGGTGTCCACCAACGGGTTCCTCACCTTCGACATGGCGTGGGCCGACCCCGCTCCGACGAACCTGGCCTGCGATGACCCGGCCGCGCCGCCCCTCTTGGTCGCGCCGCTGTGGGACGACCTGGCGCTGACTGCCCCCGAGGTTCGGTGGCAATTGCTGGACGCCGACACACTCGCGATCCAATGGACGGCGGCCCAATTCCGCACCGGCACCAGCGGCGCCGGCGGCAGCGCGACCTTCCAGGCGTTGCTCCATCGGGACGGCACGGTCGACCTGCGCTACGGCGCGCTCTCAGGCCCTGCCGGCGACGCAGCGAAAGCGCAGGGCAGCTCGGCCACCGTCGCCCT